>JBBRUE010000991.1:0-2508 GCA_038248085.1 Myxococcales bacterium
CGAGTCGCTGCGCCGCCGCACGCGGGTGAAGATCGACGACTTCGAGAAGGCGCTCGAGAAGCTGTGGATCCACGGCGGGGTGCGCGGCGTCACCGAAGATCGACTGACCAAAGGCCACGACGGGTGGCAGGCGCCCTACGAGGCCCAGCGCGCGCAACGGGTCGAGCAGCTCGCGCTGATGGCCCGCTTCGCCGAGGGGCACCGCTGCCGCATGTTGTCGCTGGTGCAGCACTTCGGAGACCAGGCCGACTCCGGCAAGCCGTGCGGGCGCTGCGACGTGTGCGCCCCGACCGAGTGCATCGCCGCGCGCTTCGAGGGGCCGACCTCGGCCGAGCTGACGGTGATGGGCGAGCTGCTGGCGCGCGTGCAGTCGATGCCCGGGCAGGCGAGCGGGCGGTTGTGCCGCGAGCTGCTCGGCGAGGCGCCCGACGCGCGCAACCGCTTCGAGCGGCTGGTGGGCGGGCTGGTGCGGGCGGGGCAGCTCCGCGTCGCAGAAGACTCGTTCGAGAAGGACGGCAAGCGCATCGGGTACCACCGGCTCTACGCGGCGGGCACGGCGGATGCCCAGCGCGCGCGGCTGACGCCGAAGAGCCTGCCGGCCCCGGAGCGGAAGGCGCGCCCGGCGCGGGCGAAGCGGGCCCGGCGCGAGGGGCGGACGCCGGCGGTCGAGTTGCCGTCGAGCGGCGAGAGCGCGGGGCTGGTGGCGACGTTGCGCGCGTGGCGCCTCGAGGAGGCCCGAAAGCGGAGGGTGCCGGCGTTCCGCGTGTTGACCAACCGCGCGCTGGTGGCGGTGGCTGAGGCCAGGCCGACCTCGGCGCAGGCGCTGCGGGACGTGAAGGGGCTGGGGCCGAAGGTGGTGAAGGACTCGGGCTCGCAGCTCATCGCGCTGTGCGCTCGGGGCTGAGGGTCGTCAGCTCGGCCAGCGACCTCACGGTTCGGTTCGGGCGGGGGTTTGGCGCAGACGGCGTCTGCCTCCTCGCGGTGTGGTACCGCGTCGACCTGGTGTTCTTCCATCGTGAGCTGCGGTGCCTGGTGATCATCGAAGATCGGGAAGTTCACGCATGAAGGGCGTGCGCAGTCTCTGCAGAGGTGGCGCGGTCCAGCACGGGTGTGAATGACTTCGGCAACGGCTCGACGTCTGGAGCGTGACCTGTGCGCCGTTGGTGCAGCGGCGTCACCTGCAACCCCACCAGCTACAGCAGCAGCATGTGCAACTGACGAGGTCTCAGTCGAAGGCCCAGCCCAGCCCCGCCATCGCGGAGAACTGGCCTGCGTGCAGCAACTGCTCGCTGGGTGAGACCCGATAGGCGAACTCGAGCTCGAGCAGGAAGTTCCTGCCGAGGTGAAGGTCGAGGCCCGCAGCGCCCACCGGCCCTACCGAGACCCGCCCTCGCGCGAAGCCCAAGGACACCGCGACCGAGGCGTACGGCGCGAGAAACCACGGCGCGCGGAGCTTCAAGCCCGCCGCGTCAAACGACAGCCCATTGGGCCGGAAGCTCACGTCCGTGCGTGCCGACAGCCACGAGGTGAAGCGGTATTCCGCACCCAGCATTCCGCTGAAGCCCGGTATTAAGGAGAAAAGTCGTGAAGCCAAAAGCAATCGCCGAAGTGGTCACAACGTTTCGAAAGCTCGGTTTTTTCTGCGACGACGAACGCACGCCACTCCAATTGGCGAGGGATTTGGCTCAACGGGCGGATGACTGGTGGGGACCGCTCAGCGACTTTGACGCCGATGCCGATGACCCCAGGTGCTTTTCAGACCTGGCTGTACTTCGGCACGATGCGTCGCGAGTGTGGCGTCTGGAGTCGTGGGAGATTCTGTTCGACAGGAAACGGACGCTTGCCGAGGGCTATGCCTATTGCAGGGACTACGGGGAGGTCATGACGCACCTGTCTGTCCTGAGCGCTCATGCCTTTCGACTCTCTGGGGAAGCCGCCACGGGCGGCAGGATCACGGCACTACTCAATGGAAAGAGTTGCCCAATTCGTTTTCGGAGGGATGGGAAGGTGCTTTCCACAGATTTCCTGGCCAAGGTGAACGAGGCCATTCAATCCTCTGGCCACGAGTTCGTGTTGGTCAGCAATCGATTCTGTTGTGGCTTCATTCTGCTGCTTTCGACAGACACCAAGAATCGACTGCGCGTCGAACGTGGGTGGGAATACGCGCGCTGGTGAGCGCACAGGTGAAGCGGGGAGCCATGCGGGCCGCAGCGTGGCGTGGGCCGCGTACACGCCGTGGCTGCAGGGGGCGATGGTGGTGTTGGGGTCGAGGCCATACTTCACCAGCAGCGCGAATCGTTCGACCCGAAGCTCGCCGCACCCCGCCTCGTGGAAGGCCGAGCCCACGTCCCGGGGGTGGGCTCCGTTGGGGTCTGCACCCGCTTTCAGCACGCACTCGAGCACCCCTGGATGCTGGGTGTCGCACGCGAGGTGGGCGTGCGAATGGTCTGCGTTGCGCGCGCGCAGGTCGAGCCCCGCCGCGGCGAGCCGCTCGATGATCGCCACGTC
>JBBRUE010000992.1:0-2508 GCA_038248085.1 Myxococcales bacterium
CGTACCTCGAGGGCGAGGCCACCAACCGCGTCATCCAGCTCGCGCGCGTCGCCGCCGACGGCCGCAACGGCCACATGAGCGAAGCGAAAGACTCGCAGCCCATCTACATCGTGCACCTCACCTGCAAGGAGTCGATGGACGCGGTGTACCGCGCGCGCGCCGAGGGCCAGAAGGTGCTGGTCGAGACCTGCCCGCAGTACCTGCTGCTCGACGACAGCGTGTACGACAAGCCGAACTTCGAGGGCGCGGCGTACGTGATGAGCCCGCCGATCCGGCCGAAGGGGCACCAGGAATACCTGTGGAACGCGATGGCGAACGGCGCGATCCAGACGGTGGCGACGGATCACTGTCCCTTCAACCAGGAGACGCAGAAGATCGCCGGCAAGGGCGACTTCCGGAAGATCCCCAACGGTGCGGGCGGCGTCGAGAACCGCATGGCGCTCATGTACACGTACGGCGTCGCGACCGGCCGCATCTCGATTCAGCAGCTGGTCGACGTGACGTCCACGCAGGCGGCGAAGATCTTCAACCTGTACCCGCGCAAGGGCGCCGTGGCGGTGGGGTCCGATGCCGACCTGATGCTCTACGACCCCAGGGGCACGTCGCACATCTCGGCGAAGACGCACCACCAGAAGATCGACCGGAACATCTTCGAGGGCTTCGAGCTCAAGGGGAAAGTCGCGACCACGGTCGTGGCCGGGAAGGTGCTCTGGCAGGACGGGGATCTCCGCGTCGAGCGCGGGGCCGGTCGCTACCTCAAGCGCACCTGAGTCTCTCGAAGGCCCAGCAGCGCGCTCATTCGCGAACCAGCTCGCCACTGATGGTGCTGATGGGCAGCACCGACCGCATCATTCACCGCTTCTCAGTCGAGAAGGGCATCGCCACCGGGTTCAACGAGGGGGGCGCCGAGCTTGAACGGCGCCCCTCGTGCTCATTGAACGACGAAGCTGTCGTTGGTGGGGCGCGCGGCGTCGCGGGCTCCCACCAGGTACGGGTAGGGGTTGAGGCTGTCGTAGTAGTCCGAGCCCCGGTACATCGAGAAGTGCAGGTGGTTGACCCCGTTGGCGCTCTTGCCCGAGTGGCCGACGGTCCCGACGGGAGTCCCCGCGGTGATCTGCTGCCCCGGCCGGAGGTTGGAGGGGATGCTCCCCAGGTGGCACATGTAGAACGTGGTGCCGTCGGCGCGGCGGATCACCACGGTGTTCCCGCTGTACTCCTGGAACCCGGCCTTGATCACCGTGCCCGAGCCCGGGGCGACCACCGGCGTTCCGGCAGGCGAGTAGATGTCGATGCCGTGGTGGCCGTGGTGGGTCTTCTGGCCGTTCTCGTACTTCGGGTTGAAGTTGTCGCGGAGGGAGCTGTAGGTGCCCGCGATGGGGAACGCCTCGAGCGGCGCGCGCGTACCCGGGCTCGCCGGCTGCACGGAACCCACGGGCGCGTTCGGCGTGACCGTCGCGCTGCCCATCAGCTTGGCCCAGGTCTTCGGCCCCACCACCCCGTCTGCCCCGATGCCGGCGGCCTGCTGGAAGCGCTTCACCGCGGCAGCCGTCTTGGGCCCGAAGGAGCCGTCTACCGCGCCGGGGTCGAAGCCTTTCGCCTTGAGGAGTGCCTGCAGCTCGCGGACGGCTGGGCCCTTCGCGCCCTGCCGCTGGGTGGCGGGCGTCTGGTTGGCGGGAACGTAGGCAGGGACGGCTGAGGAGACGGTGGAGACAGGCATGGGGAACTCGCAGGTCAGGGGTGGCTCTTGCTGAGCTTCTGAGGAGTTCTCTTCCCGGGGGGACGTGTCGAATTCGCCCGAACTGTAAAGCGAGGCGCCAGTTTCAGCGTGGTCAGCGCACGAGGGTCCCCTCGCGCCCAGTGCGCCGGGTTGGAAGGACGGCCTCCTGAGGTGTTTCCTTTTGAAACATCATGAAACACGGGCTGAATCATGGGGTGGCACTGGCGAGCGAGAGAAGGCACGGCATGCAACATGCTCTGCCTTCGCCCATGATCGATCGCCTGCACACCGTCGCCAACGTCGTCCTTGACCACTCGGAGTGCGCCGAGGTGTTCCAGCGTCATCGCATCGACTTCTGCTGCCGGGGCGATCTCACCCTCGAGCAGGCGGCGGAAGGGAGGCGGCTCGATCTCGAGAAGCTTCTCCAGGAGCTGTCGCTGGCCGTCGCCTCGCGGCGGGGCGAACAGCCAGCCGACGTGCGCGCGCTGACCACGCCGCAGCTGGTGGCGCACATTTTGTCGAACCACCACGAGTCGCTGTGTCGCGCGCTGCCCTTCGTGCGGGCGCTGGCGGCGAAGGTGAGCCGCGTGCACGGCGAGCACAACCCGAAGCTGCCTGCGCTGCGCGCGTATCAATTCACGATCGCGGCTCCGGCTCCGGATCGCACCGGCCTAGACGTCGACGCGATCGCGCGCGGACAAACCGTCTTTCAGGCGAACTGCGCGAGCTGTCACCAAGGTGATGACTTCACCGACGCGCCGACCCTTCACGCAGCGGCCGAGACGGGCGTC
>JBBRUE010000993.1:0-2503 GCA_038248085.1 Myxococcales bacterium
CGGCGCGCAGCGCAGCGACGTCCTGCTCGCTGCGCAGGGGCGGCCAGACGCGGGCCTCCAGCGAGTAGCCCTCGGCGACGCGCGTGTCTCGGGTCAGGTGGTGCGGCGTCACGTCGGCGGACACCGGCAGGCCGCGCAGCTTCGCCGCTCGAATGAGCTCGACGCTGCGGGCGGTCGTGAGGTGGGCGAAGTGCAGCCGGCCGCCAGTCTCCTCGAGGATCAACAGGTCGCGGGCGACCACCGCAGCTTCGGCCGCGACGGGCACCGAGGGCAGCCCGAGCCGGGTCGCGGTGAGCCCTTCGCCGATGACGCCCGCGCCGGTGAGCGAGGGATCTTCGGCGTGGAGCACCAGGAGCTTCCCGCGGGAGGCCGAATACTGCAGCGCCCGGCGCAGCACGCCCGACCGGCTCAGCGGCTTGAAGCCCTGGCTCAGGCAACACGCGTGCTCGGGGACCTCGCCCAGTTCGTCGCCCAGCAGTCCGCGGGTCAGCGGGGCCGCATGGAGCACAGTGAGTCTGTCACTGTGGATGCGGGCCGATTCCGGCGCGGCCACCACGGTGGTGAAACCGCCCCGCACCGCCGCGTCGAGATCCAGCTCGTCGCGCAGCACGCTGTGGAGATCGAGGAACCCCGGACAGACCCAGGCGCCGTCGAGTTCGATCACCTTCGCGCCGGTGCCGTCGACGCGAGGGCCGATGGCGGCGAGTTCGCCGTCGACGATCAACACCTCACCGGGCGAGTCGCGACGGGCGGCCGGGTCGAGCAGTCGTGCGCCCCGCAGGTGCAGCCTCATGACACCGCCTCCAGCACGGCCTTGCGCACGGCGACACCGTTCTCGACCTGCTCGAGGATGAGGCTGCGCTGCCCGTCAGCGACCTCGGGGGACAGCTCGAGCCCGCGGTTGACCGGGCCCGGGTGCATCACCACGGCTTCGGGCTTGAGGGCCGCGGCCCGCTCGTTCGTGAGCCCCCACCGCTGGTGGTACTCGGCGGTGCTCGGGAACAGCGCGTCGCCCTGCCGCTCGCGCTGGATGCGCAGCATCATCACCGCGTCGGCGCCCGCCAGCGCGACGTCGAGCTCGGTGGTGACCTCGACGTCGAGCTGCACGAGCCCGGGCGGCAGCATGGTGGGCGGCCCGCAGAACACGAGCTTCGCGCCCAGCGCCTTGAGGCAGTGGAGGTTGGAGCGCGCGACGCGGCTGTGGAGGATGTCGCCGACGATCGCCACGCGCTTACCTTCGAGGGCCCCGCCCCACCGGCGCCATAAGGTGTACGCGTCGAGGAGCGCCTGCGAGGGGTGCTCGTGGGCGCCGTCGCCGGCGTTGACCACCGAGCAGGCGACCGAGCGAGCCACCAGGGCCGCGGCGCCGCTGCTCTGGTGCCGCACCACGATGATGCTCACCCCGAGGGCAGCGATGTTCTTCGCGGTGTCGACCAGGGTCTCGCCCTTCGACGCCGAGGAGCCGGTCACCGTCCAGTTGAGCACATGGGCGCCGAGGCTCGCGGCCGCCACCTCGAAGCTCGAGCGGGTGCGGGTCGACGGCTCGTAGAAGACGTTGGCCACCACACGGCCCACGAGGTGCCGGCCGCCGACGTGGCCCTCGCGGTACTGGTGGGCGCGCGCCAACAACTGCTCCAACTCGGCCCGGGGGAGCCCTTCGATTCCGAGAAGATGACGCCGAGAACTCACTTGGCCCGGGTTCCGGTCTTCTCTGCGACCAAGTGGAACATCTTGCGCTTCTTGAACGGAGCGAACTCGACGATGCGGTCGTACTCGATGCGCACCGTCAACCGCTTGTCGTGTTCGTCGAAGGTGAAGGTGACGTTGTCCTCGGTCAGCCCGAAGCCGGGTTGAATGCTCTCGACGCCTTCCTTGTCGAGCTCGTAGTGGCTGGTGCCCGGACTCTTGGCGTTGAGGCGGATCAGCATCCGGGCGCGCGCCGCCTCCATCCCGTCGTTGAAGTAGTTGTTGAACCCCTCCGCCGCGGCTTCCTTCGCGTCGAGGTTGTCCATGTAGAGGGGGCCGACGTGGAACACGTAGAAGCCCGCAGCGACCAGCGCGATGATTACGAGGATAGTGACCGGGTTGCTTTCGCCGTTCTTCCGCACGGCGCGAAGTAGCCACGGCAGATGCGGTGCGTCAAGCGGCGAAAGCCACTACTTCCGCGCCGGCTCCGCGCCACACATCGTCACCGGGGTGAAGAAGCGATCGTAGCGGATGCCAGTGCCGCCGAAGACGGAGCTCAAGAAGCCGCCCCGGGACAGCGAAAGCCAGATCACCGTCGCCTTGCCCTTGATGTGCCCGTAGGGCACGAACTCCGGCAACCCGGAGCCCGACCCGAGGCCGAAGCGGCTGTCGTCGGAGTTGTTCCGGTTGTCGCCCATCACGAACACCTTGCCCGCGGGCACGGTCACGCTGCGCACCTGGGTGCGGCTCAGGGTCGCCTCGCGGCGCTCCTGGTTGTCGAGGATCAGGTGGGGTACGCCATCGAAGGTCTCGCGGA
>JBBRUE010000994.1:0-2496 GCA_038248085.1 Myxococcales bacterium
GATCATCACCGCCTCGTCGCGCGAGCGGATCCTCAAGCACATCGAGGCCGCCGAGAAGGCCGGCGCGAAGGTGCTCGTCGATGGCCGCGGTCAGAAGGTCGACGGCGCCGGCGGCCACTGGATTGGCCCCACCGTGCTCGACAACGTCACCCTCGACATGCCCGCGGGCTGCGAGGAGATCTTCGGGCCGGTGCTCAGCATCGTGCACGTGAAGACCCTCGACGAGGCGATCAACCTCCAGCACAAGAGCCTGTATGCGAACGGCGCGGCGATCTTCACCACCTCGGGCGCGGTGGCGCGCACCGCGGCGGATCGCCTCGAGGCCGGCATGGTCGGCATCAACGTCGGCGTGCCGGTGCCCCGTGAGCCGTTCTCGTTCGGCGGGTTCAACAGCTCGAAGTTCGGCCACGGCGACATGACCGGGTGGGATGGCTTCCGCTTCTGGAGCCGCCCCAAGAAAATCACCGAGAAGTGGGCCGCCGCGACCGACGCGAGCTGGATGAGCTGAGTTTTCGAGGGGTCTTCCCCTCTCCCTGACCCTCTTCCCCTTCGGGGGAGAGGGCATTTTTCTTTCACCGGAGACCTTCATGAGCAGCCAATTCATCGGATACCCCCACGAGTTCGCGCAGGAGCCGATGCCGACGCAGCAGATGATCGACCTCTGCAAGGAGCACACGCTCTACACGTGGTCGGCCGGCAACACCGTCAACCCGCTGCCCATCGCGCGCGCCGAGGGCGTCTACCTCTACACGCCCGAGGGTCAGAAGATCCTCGACTTCAACGCTCAGCTGATGAGCGTGCTGGTCGGTCATGCGCACCCGCGCGTGATGGCGGCGATGAAGCGGCAGATCGACGAGCTGATCTTCGTCTACCCGCAGACCGCGACCCAGGTGCGCGCGCGCCTGGGCAAACTGCTCAGCGAGATCATCCCCGGCATGTCGGCGTTCTTCTTCACGCTCGGCGGCGCGGAGGCCAACGAGAACGCGGTGAAGATGGCCCGCCTCTACACCGGCCGGAACAAGATCCTCGCCCGCTACCGCAGCTACCACGGCGGGACCCAGCTCACGATGTCGCTCACCGGCGACCCGCGGCGCTGGGCCAGTGAGCCCGCGTCACCGGGCATCGTTCACGTGATGGACCCCGCGCCCTACGACTACTCGTTCGGCGCGACGGAAGAGGAGCGCACGAAGAACCACCTCGTGTACCTCGAAGAGACCATCAAGATGGAAGGTCCCCAGACCATCGCCGCGATGATCATCGAGACGGTGACCGGCACCAACGGCGTGCTCGTGCCGCCCAAGGGCTGGCTCAAGGGCCTGCGCGCGCTGCTCGACAAGTACGGCATCTTGATGATCTGCGACGAGGTGATGGCCGGCATCGGCCGCACCGGCAAGATGATGGCCTACGAGCACTTCGACGCGGTGCCCGACCTGGTGACGATGGCCAAGGGCCTGACGTCCTCGTACTTCCCGCTCGGCGCGGTCGGCATGAAGAAGGCCATCCACGAGCACTTCCAGAAGAACGTGTACTGGGGCGGGCTCACCTACAACTCGCACCCCGTGGGCCTGGCGACCGCTGAGGCGGTGCTGCGGGTCACCATCGACGAGAAGCTGGTGGAGAACTCCGCGAAGCTCGGCGCCGTGATGCGCAGCGAGATGGACCGGCTCCAGAAGAAGCACGTGTCGGTGCTCGAGGGGCGCAACATCGGCCTCTTCGGGATGATCGACCTGCGGAAGAACTCGAAGAACGAGCCGCTCGCCCCGTACAACGGCGCGCACCCCGCGATGGCCAAGCTGGGCACCTTCTTCCGAGACAACGGGCTGTTCACCTTCACCCGGTGGAACAACTTCACCTGCAACCCGCCGCTGTGCATCACCGAGGCGCAGCTCAAGGAAGGGTTCGCGATCATCGACCGCGGGCTGGAGATCACCGACGCGGTGTTCGAAGGCTGAGCATCTTCGGGCGCTCGCGCGATGACGCTTCAGAAGAACTGGTAGACGCCGAAGCTGAAGCCCGGAGCCGGCCGGCCGGTGAGCGTGACCGCGAGGTCGGCGCGCACCCCGGTCTTCACCAGCCGGGGAATCAAGAGGCGGACACCGCCTCCTGCTGACAGCAACGGGGTGACGGCGCGGCCGTCGTCGCTGATCGCCCCGTCGACGAACACCGCGCCCATCACCGCGAACCACATCGAGTCGAAGATCACGCCGCGGAGCTCCGCGTTCACCAGCGCGAACCGCTGCGTGCGCACCAGGCTGTCGGCGTACCCGCGAACCAGGTCGAGCCCGCCGAGGTAGTACTGCAGCTCGGTCGGCGCGCCCTCGGACAGGCCGCCCTGCACCCGCACCGCGACGTTGAAGCGCTCGCCCACCAACTTGAACCACATGAGCTCGAGGAACAGCTGCGCGTAGAGCCGCTGCGGGCCAGACGACGCGTAGCCGAGGGTCTCGCGGAGCTCGAAGCTCCAGCCCTTCTGGCGCAGGCGCACGATGTCCACCC
>JBBRUE010000995.1:0-2492 GCA_038248085.1 Myxococcales bacterium
ACCTTCATGTCGAGGATGGAGTCGATCGCCACGCCCGCCATGCCCACGTCGCCGGTGACGCGCGGGTGATCGCTGTCGTAGCCGCGGTGGGTGGCGAGATCGAAGGCGATCGAGAGCCCCATCTGCCCGGCCGCGAGGTTGCGCCGGTAGAAGGCGTTCGAGTCTTCGGCGGTCGAGAAGCCCGCATACTGGCGCACCGTCCACGGCTGGCGCACGTACATCGTGGGGTACGGGCCCCGGAGGTACGGCGGGAAGCCCGGCATCGTGCCGAGGTGCGTGAGGCCGTCGAGATCAGCGGCCGTGTAGTGCGCGCGGTGCGGGATGCCCTCGGGGGTGTCCCACGTCTCGCCCGGAGGGGGCGCGATCGGTGCGGGGGTCCGTGCGGCGTCGAAGTCGAGCCCGGCGAAGTCAGGGAGTCGGCGGGTCATGGGTACACGTCCAGGAGTTCGTTGAGCGAGGACACGACGTCGCAGCCGATGAAGATGAAGCCGTCGACGCCAGCTTCACGGAGCGCCGCTTCGTTGGCGCCCGGCCGGCCGGCCATCAGCACGCGCGTGCAGCCGGCGGACTTGAGGGCCTTGATGTGGGGGATCGCCTCAGCGGCGTAGCGGTCGTCGGGACCGCAGAGACAGGCGACGATGGCCTTCTCGTCGGTGGTGGTCTCGCGGGTGCGAATGCCGCCGGCGGAGAAGAAGTTGATCGCGAAGCCGACGCGCGCGCGGGACTCGGCGAGCGTGCCCAGGGTCACGAGGATCGCGTGGGGCGACTTGGTGTCGGCGCGCAGCCGGAGCTGTTCGAACGCCTCGGCCTCGCGGTGACCGGGCCCGGTGAATGGGTGTGCGGCGGACGGGAGCTTCTCGTCGAGGTTCGCGAACTCGGAGACCCCGAGGATCGGGATGCGCCTCTTGGCGATCGCTTCGAGTCACTGCTCCCAGGCCGCGGTGATTCGCTGACGAAGCTTGGGGAGCGCCTGGACGATGCCGCCCGACGCTTCGATGAGCTGGAAGCGCTTCCACGCCTCGCGGGCCAGCGCGTCGGTGAATTGGTCGAGGTAATACGAGCCGGCCGCGGGGTCGATCACCCGGCCCAGCGCGCTCTCGTGACGGAGCACCAACCCGGTGTTGTGGGCGACGCGCGCGCCGAGCGGTGACGCGGGGCCGAGCTCCTGGTCGAAGGAGGTCGGGGTGACGAGATCGGCGCCTCCGAGGACGGCCGCGAAGACCTGCGTCGTGCCGCGCAGCATGTTCACCCAGGGATCACGCTGGGTGAGGGTTCGCGAACTGCACACGGCGTGAACGAGCAGCTTCGTTCCCGGTGCTCCCGCGGCCGTGGTGAGCTTGTCCCAGCAGAGCCGGAGTGCGCGCAGCTTGCAGAGCTCGGCGAAGGTGTCGCGACCGACGGCGATCTGCACCGCGAGCTGGCGGGCCGCGCGGGCCGGGGTGAAGCCGGCTTGCAAGAGTGATTCGAGGGCGGCCACCCCGGTCGAGAGCGCGATCGCGAGCTCGTCAGCGGCGTCGGCTCCGTCGTCGTGGTGTTGCAGGGTGGAGATGGTGCCGGCCCGGCCGTTCGGGAAGTCGGCGTCGATCTTCTTCGCGTCGGCGAGGAACTGGGGCGCGAGGGGGTCGGTCGTCAGGGCGAAGTGCGTGTCCGGGGCCAGCGCAGCCAGCAGGGTTCCGTTCAGGATCAGGAAGGCCGCGCCCTCTTTCGGGATGGAATCGGCTTCGATCCACAGCGCCTCGTTCGTCTTCCCCTCTCCCGGACCCCCTCCCCCATTAGGGGCGAGGGCATTGGTGGCGATGAGGAAGTGGTCGGGCATCCCCGGGACGACGAGGGGTGGGGCCTCCGTGTAGAGCGGCTGCACCGAGAGCCCTTCCGGTGTCTTCAACACGAGCGTCTTGTCGAAGGAGGCGCCGGCGAGATCCTTCTCGACCTGCGCCCGCCACTCCGCCGCAGTCACCTTCGGAAAGGGGGTCGTCATCACATGTTCCGGCGGTACTGACCGCCGACCTTGTAGAGCGCACCTGACAACTGGCCGAGCGTGCAGACCTTGCACGCCTCGAGCAACACCGCGAAGACGTTCCCGCCGTCGAGCGCCGCGCGTTGCACCGCCGCGAGCGCCCCGGGAGCCACCGCCTCGTTCCGCTTCCAGAACGCGTCACGCGAGCTGATCGCGTAGTCCTTCTCTTCCTTCGTCGCGCGGATCACCTCGGGCGGCGTCACCGTCGGCGAGCCCTTCGGATCGAGGAAGGTGTTCACCCCGATGATCGGCAGGCTGCCGTCGTGCTTCATCGTCTCGTAGTACAGCGACTCTTCCTGGATCTTCGAGCGCTGGTACATGCGCTCCATCGCGCCCAGCACGCCACCGCGCTCGGAGATCGCCCGGAACTCCTCGAGCACCGCGTTCTCCACGAGGTCGGTCAGTTCCTCGACGATGAACGAGCCCTGAATGGGGTTCTCGTTCTTCGAGAGCCCGAACTCCTTGTTGATCACCA
>JBBRUE010000996.1:0-2490 GCA_038248085.1 Myxococcales bacterium
GGCGGCACCTACCAGACGACCGCCCGGGTCGGGTGCGGCGGCTACGACTTCAACTGCGTCAACGGCGAGGAGTCGCAGTACCCGGCGGTCAACGCCTGCCAGACCAGCGGCACCTGCAATGTCGACCGGGAGTGCTCGGGGACGACCGGGTGGCAGGCCGCCACCGCGCCCGCGTGCGGGGTGACCTCCAACTACGTCAGTGTCTGCGGCGCCACAGGTGTTTGTGGTGGAACGGTCTGCAACCCCACCACCGTCTCGCGGACCCAGGGTTGTCGTTGATCGCCAATTCCACGACGCGCCCCCCGGGCTGATCTACGGTTGACGCCTCATGGACGTCAGCTGTCCCAAGTGCCAGACGGAGTACGAGCTCGATGACACCCGGGTCACCGAGGAAGGTGTCACCGTCAAGTGCACCTCGTGTGGCCACGTCTTCAGGGTGAAGAAGAAGCAGCTCATCGTCACCCTGCCGGTCAAACCCGATTCCCCTCCACCCCAGGACCTCGGGCCGCCAGGCGAGCTCCCGCCGGCGCCGCCGAGCCGCGAGTGGAAGCTGCGCCAGGCCAACGGTAACGTCTTCCCGTGCCGCGATCTCACGATGCTCCAGAAGTGGATCATCGAGGGCAAGGTGCAGCGCGATGACGAGATCTCGCTGACCGGTGAGACGTGGAAGCGCCTGGGCAACATCCCCGAGCTGGCGAGCTTCTTCCAGATCGTCGACGACGCCTCGAAGGTCCGCGCGATGGAGGCGATGCACCGCAACACGCCGCCCCCGCCGCCCGCGCCCTCGGTGCCGCCCCCCGCACCCAGCGGCGGGAAGATCACCGACACGTGGCGGGGAGGGCAGTTCTCGGCCCCGGCTCCAGAGACCGCCGTGCCCCCCGCGCGCCCCGAGCTCGAGACCTTGCCGCCCGAGCCGCCGCCGCCGCGCCGCGAGGCGCCCCGCGGGCCCCAGTTCCCGCCTCCCGCCGCCGCCCAGTCGCCGGCGCCGATCACCCAGACCCTGCAGGGAGGCCGGTTCGCCGCGCCTCCAGCGCCTCCGCCGCCGGCCTCGCGGAAGTTCGAGCCCACCGACGAAGACCTGCGTCGCGCCGTCAAGGGAAGCGGGGGCAGCGGGAAGTGGATCGCTCTCGTCCTCGCTGGCCTCGCGGTCGGTGGTGGCGTGGGCTGGTACCTCGGCGTCTACGAGCCCGAGCAGAAGCGACTGGCTGATGAGCGCGCGGCCGAGCAGCGCCGCATCGACGAGGACGCCCGCGTGCGCGCGATCCAGGCGGCGGTGCCCCTCGTGGTGGTCGACGCGAGCGTCGAGCTGGAACCGGTCGATGCGGGTGTCGATGCCGGCGCCCCCGACGCGGGCCCGCCCGACGCCGGAACGCTCGATGCTGGCGCCCCGGTCGTCGATGCCGGAGCCGCCCCCGTGGTGGTCGAACAGAAGAAGACCTTCGACTGGTACCTCGCCCAGGGCGACCGCCTGCGCGATCGCGAGAAGGCGGAGCAGGCGCTCGACTTCTACGGCAAGGCCCACGAGCTGAAGCCCGAGCGCGTCGAGCCGGTCGCCGGCACCGGCCTCGCGCTCCTCGACATGGCGAACCTCGCCGCCGCCGAGGCCTCTTTTGAGACCGCGCTCCGGCTGTCCCCCCGCTACGGGCCGGCGATCATGGGCATGGCCGAGGCGTGCCGCATGCAGGGCAAGAACGCGAAGGCCGTGGAGTTCTACCAGCGCTACCTCGACGTGCTCCCCGACGGGAGCGAGGCCGCGGTCGCGCGCAACAGCATCGAACGCCTGAAGAAATGAAGCTCGAGCTCGCGCAGGTCCGTCATGTCGCGAAGCTGGCGCGGCTGGCGCTCACGCCTGAAGAAGAGACCCGCTTCGTCACCCAGCTCTCTGCCGTGCTCGAAGCGGTCGACCTGCTGGCCTCGCTCGACACCGAGGGCGTACCGCCCACCACCTTCGCCATCGCCAGCGCCGCCCACGCGCGGCCTGACGTGGTGCAGGGCGAGCTCCCGGTCGACGTCGCGCTGAAGAACGCGCCCCAGAAGGTCGGCACCAGCTTCTCCATTCCGAGGGTCATCGAGTGAGCCTCGTCGAACTGTCCCTCGCGGCGCTCGCCGGGAAGCTCGCGTCGAAAGAGGTCTCGGCGGTCGAGGTCACCCAGGCCTGCCTCGATCACGTCGAGGCCACGGACGGCCGGCTCGGCGCGTTCCTGCGGGTCGACGCCGTCGGCGCGCTGCGTGCGGCGAGGGAGGCGGACGACTCGAAGTCGCGGGCACCCCTCCACGGCGTGCCGCTCGCCCTCAAGGACAACATCCTCACCGCCGGGCTCGAGACGACCGCTGGCAGCCGCATCCTCTCGGGCTTCGTGCCGCCCAACGACGCCACGGTCACCGCGCGCCTCAAGGCCGCGGGCGCGATCGTGCTCGGCAAGACGAACCTCGACGAGTTCGCGATGGGCAGCTCAACCGAGGCGAGCGCGTTCCAGAAGACACACAACC
>JBBRUE010000997.1:0-2486 GCA_038248085.1 Myxococcales bacterium
CGACCGCCGCGGGACCCAGCGCCTCCGTGCCGGCGATGGCCTCGCTCCGCGGCAACCCGACGCAGGCCGTGTTCGACAAGCCCGCGCACAACGCCACCGCGCCGAGGTGCTCGCGCGAGCCGCCGCGGCGCACCAGCACCAGCGCCACCCCCGCGGGTACGGCGAACACCAGCCACAGCGTCGCCGACGCGCCGAGCAACGCCCCATCGAGCGTCACGCCGTGAATCGAGCGGAACACCAGCGCCGGCAGCGAGACGAACATCACCCACGCGTTGACCGCCCGGTGGCTGTCTTCCGGCAACGCGCGCGTCCGCCGCGCCAGCACGCCGACGAAGAAGCACACGAGCAGCAGCACCAGGTTCGCCACGGCCAGCGGCCTCTCACGACTCGAAGCGCGCTACAACGGCCCGATGCTCTGGCTCACGCTGATGGTCGCGGTCGCGGCGGCTCCCTGCACGAAGCGCGAAGGCTGCGCGCTCGACGTCGCCACGAAGACCTGCAACTCCGCCCTCGAACCGATGCGCGGCGAAAGCGGCCCGATGCCGACCTCGGGAGACACCTGCGTCTGCGAGGCCGGCGGGTGCAAACTCTTCACGGTAGAGCCGGTGGCTTGCCAGTCGTGGAAAGACTGCAGCTCCACGCGCGAACCCTTCTTCCACCCCGTCTCGTCGAAGAAGGTTCCCCGCGAGCACCGAAGGCCCGTCCGACCGTGCAAAGACTCGGAACGGGACTCGGTCTGCGACCTGAACACCAGGACCTGCCGGGTGATCTCGTGGAAGTGCTGACGCCTTACTCTTCGGGGATCGGCTGGGGACCCGGCACGATGTGCGCGATGTCCGGGTCGACCGCGTTGGGGTCCTTCGGGCCGCGCACTTCCTTGTCGCGCTTGCGCCCTTCCGCCTTGGCCGCCTTCTCTTTCTTGTGCTCCAGCCGGGCGAGTTCTTTCTGCCGCTTCGAAGGTCCGTTGAACATCTGTCGACTCCTTGTCGAGAGCTTGAAGCCCTCTTGACTACATAAATTGGCGGAGGAGGTCCACCCTCCCCGCTCGGTCAGCGCAGTGGCGTGAGCAGCGACAACAGCGCCGCGCCGTAACGCTCCAGCCGCTTCATACCGAAATACGGCACCTTCGCCAGCGTCTCCAGTGACTCCGGGGGCGTGCCTGCCAGTTCAGCCACCAGTCCGTTGGACAGCACGACCGACGGGGTCACCTTGCGCTCGACGGCCTCCTTCTTTCTCCACTCCATGAGGGCGTCCTCGCGCTTCTTGCGCTTCGGGTCGCGGTCCTTCTTCTCGTCGGGGAAGGCGAGGGCCCCGGCCTTCACCTCGGCCGTCACCCTGGCGATCATCGCCATGATCTCGTCGCCGTGGGCTCGCACGAACGCGCCGCGCACGCCCTCGAGCTTCACCATCGCGCGCAGGTCGGGGGGCGGCCGGGTGGCGATCGCCCCCAGCGCCATGTTCGAGAGCATGCGGCCCATCGGGAGGTCTTCCGCCGCGGCCCACTCGAGGCGCTTCTTGTTGAGCCCGTGGGCGAGGTGGAAGGCGACCAGGAACTGCTCGCGGCTCAACCCCTGGCGCGGCAGCTTCGGCTGGTAGTCCTTGTCGGGGTCGGGCCGCGCAGCCGCGTCGTCGCAGAGGCGATCGCAGTCGAGCAGCACCTCTTCGAGGATGTCGGCCTCGAGGCACGCCTGGCGCACCCAGCGGCCCACCTCGCACAGGTAGCGCACGTCGTCGGCGATGTACTCGCGCAGCTCCGCCGGCAGCGGGCGAATCGAGAAGTCCGCCTGCTGGTGCTCCTTCTTGAGCGCCGCGCCGAGCTTCTCTTTGACCAGGTCCACCAGCCCGACCTTCGGCCAGCCCAGCAGCGTGGAGGCGCGGTGGGTGTCGAAGAGACCACGCACGCGCACCCCCTCTTCCGCCAGGTACTGCAGGTCGCCCTGCGCCGCGTGGAAGAACTTGGTGATCGTCGGGTCTTCGAAGGTCGCCGCGAGCGTCTTGGGCGTCACCCCGTCGACCAGCGTGTCGAGCAGGAAGATGTCCTTGTCCGTGCCCAGCTGCACGAAGCAGAGCCGGGCGCGGAAGTGGTGCATGGAATCGGCTTCGACGTCGACGGCGAGCTCTCGCGCAGGGGCCAGCGCGTCGATCACGAGGCCCATCTGGTCCGGGCGGGTGACATCGACGACTCTCTCGGGGATCGGCACGGAACTGCCCTACCACCAACTGCGCCACAGCTTTGCAAAAACCCCCGATTGGGCTAACGGCGCGCGCGGGATGGAGGGCCGGGGGGGCTCTCTCAGGAGTCGACCGTGGACGAGCTCAACCGACTGGAGAAATCGCTCCTGCAGCACGTCGGCAAGGCCGTGCACGACTTCTCCCTCATCGCCGACGGCGACCGCCTGATGGTGGCCATCTCGGGCGGCAAGGACTCGTACACCCTGCTCCACCTGCTGCGGCTGCTGCAGCGGCGCGCCCCGGTGAAGTTCGAG
>JBBRUE010000998.1:0-2476 GCA_038248085.1 Myxococcales bacterium
ACCACGCCCGCTCCCGAGGTCATCTCGTGGATCTACAAGGGCGATCTCCAGGGCGACTGGCAGGACCACGGCTGGGACGATCGCCAGCCGCGCAAGTCGGGCGATCCCGAGCGCCACCTCATGGGCAGCTACGGCGGGTGGATCCTCGTGCACTCGAGCCTCAAGGGCACCTTCGGCGGCCTGTCCTTTCGCATGAAGACCACGCCGCCGGTCAGCGAGTTCCTCGAGGTCCGCGTCGACTCCGAAGCCGCCGACGTCTTCCCGCGCGTGAAGCTCACCCCCGCGCACCGTAAGGACCTCCCCGACGGCTGGAGCGAGGTCTTCATCTCGATGGGCGAGCTCAACCCCAGGCTGCAGCCCTTCGACCACGTGCGCCTGCGCGCCTACCGACCGCTCCCGGCGCCTGGCCTCGTGGAGATCGATCGTGTCGGCCTCACCGCCGCTGACCCCACGCTGGTGAAGCAGGTCGAAGACGCGCTCAACGCCCCCGGCCTGCCCGCGGCCTTCGTCGTCGACTGCGACGCCGCCACCGAAGAGATCAGCCCGCTGATCTACGGGATCGGCCTCAACGCGCGCCTCGACGCGAGCGACAGCCACCAGTGGCAGCTCAACGCCACCTCGCGCCGCTGGGGCGGCAACCCGATGAGCCGCTACAACTGGGAGCTCGGCAACGCGTGGAACACCGCCGCCGACTACTTCTTCGAGAACGTCGACTACGTCGGCACCCCCGGCTACTCGTGGAAGAGCTTCCTCGACCTCAACCACGACCGGAACGTGGGCTCGGCGATCACCCTGCCCACCATCGGGTGGGTGGCGAAAGACACGCGCTCCGTCTCGTTCCCGAAGAGCGACTACCCGGTGCAGCAGCGCTTCGACCCCGACGGGCGCAACGCGGGCGACGGCCTGTCGAAAGACGGCAGGCCGATCAAGCCCGGGGCACCGACCCGCACCAGCATCGCCGCTCCGCCGGAGTTCATCGGCCAGTGGGTGAGCGCGATTCGCGAGCACGAGAAGAAGCGGGGCAAGAGCGTCGACGTCTACTTCCTCGATAACGAGCCGATGCTGTGGAACGACACCCACCGCGACGTGCACCCCGATCCGCTCGGCTACGACGAGCTGCTCGATCGCACCATCAAGTACGGCACCGCGGTGCGCAAGGCGGCCCCCGACGGGTTGATCGCTGGCCCCGCCGAGTGGGGCTGGCCCGCGTACTTCCACTCGGCGATCGACGCGAAGGCCGGCTTCTCGCTGCGCCCCGATCGTCGCGCCCACGGAGACGTGCCGCTGCTCGACTGGTACCTCCAGCAGCTCGCCGCGCACGAGAAGAAGACCGGCACCAGGGTGCTCGACGTGCTCGACCTCCACTTCTACCCGCAGGCCAAAGGCGTGGGCGTGGGCACCGACGGCAACACCGATGCAGACACCGCCGCCTTGCGCATCCGCTCGACGCGCGCCCTGTGGGACGGCCGCTACACCGACGAGTCGTGGATCAAGGAGCCGGTGCGCCTGATCCCCCGCATGCGCGAGCTGGTCGAGAAGAACTACCCCGGCCTCAAGCTCGCGATCGGCGAGTACAACTTCGGCGCCGAGCGGCACCTCTCGGGGGGGCTCGCCCTCGCGGAGGCCCTGGGCCGCTTCGGCCAGGAAGGCCTCTACGCCGCCTGGTACTGGACCTACCCACCCGAGGGCTCGCCGGCGTTCTGGGCCTTCCGCGCGTACCGCAACTTCGACGGCAAGGGCGCCCACTTCGCTGACTGGTCGATGCCCGCCACGGCGCCCCGCGACGCCTCGCTCTTCGCCTCGCGCACGGGCGATCGTTCGGTGGTGACCCTGGTGGCCCTCAACTTCTCCCCCGGCGATCCACTCGAGGCGAGCATCAACCTGAAAGGCTGCCCGTTGCCCGAGGGGCAGCGCGTCTTCACCTACGCCGGAGATCAGCGGGGCTTCACCGCCCGCGACGTGCCGATCGGACGTGCCTACCGGCTGCCGCCGTACTCGATCACCGTGATCGAGCTGACGATGCCGAAGAAGAAGTGACCGTCAGCGCTGGAACTTCGCGCGCAGTGACTTCGCCAGCTCGAGGGCCTTCGGGTTGCGCGAGAGCAGCTCCTTCGCCTTCACCCGGGCCTTCGCCAGGACGAGGTCCTTCAGCGGAGGGGTGCCCACCGGCCCGATGACGCGGTTGTGCGTCGCGAACTGGAACTTGTAGGCCTCGTCGCCGATGAGGAAGTCGAACTCCACGTCGCCGCGCGCGTGGCTGGCCTTGAGCACGTCTTCCAGCAGCAACCGGCCCGGCGAGTACTTGTTGAGCTTCGGGTCGTACGAGGGGATCCACCACGCGAAGCGGCCGTCGCTCGAGCCCCCGAGGTGCACCGCCAGCAGCGTGTCTCCGGCGCTCAGGCTGCTGACCTGCAACACCCCGCGCTCGCGCAGCCGGCGGAAGAGCGCCACGTTGAGCGGGTTGGCGAACATGTCG
>JBBRUE010000999.1:0-2475 GCA_038248085.1 Myxococcales bacterium
CAGCAGCGCGCCCGACACCGCCGCCTTGCTGCCCGCGGTGAAGTGCGCACGCACGCGCGCGAAGGCGAAGAGCACCACCGTCAAGAGGCCCAGCACCAACGCAGCCTCGACGGCCCAGATGGCGGCCCACTTGGTCACGTTGACCACCACCGGCGCCGTCGCACCCGCGGGGAGCAGCTCGTACTTCTCGCCGTAGACGCCCTTGATCCACCCGGTGAGCAGCCGGTTCGCCACGCCCACCACCACGAGCGGCAGCACCGCCACCGCCCAGTGCACCGTCGAGGGCGCGTCCGGAAGGACCTCGGCCTTCTCGGGCACCTCGCCGAAGCCCTCCCCGGCCTGCGTCGCCAACCGGCGGCACCGCGCGAGGTAAAGCAACCCGGTGGTGAGGATGAAGGCGGCGCCCACCGTGCCGAGGATCGGCGCGGCCCAGGTGGTGGTGCCGAAGAAGGTCGTGGGGATGACGTTCTGGATCTGCGGCGTGCCGGGCAGCGAGTCCATGGTGAAGGTGAAGGCGCCCAGCGCGATGGTGCCGGGCAGCAGCCGCCGGGGAATGTCTGTGCGCCGGAAGAGCTCGACGGCGAACGGGTACACCGCGAAGACCACTACGAAGAGCGACACCCCGCCGTAGGTGAGCAACGCGCAGACCAGCACCACCGCCGGCATCGCGCGCTCGCGACCCAGCAACTTGAGCACCGCCGCGACGATCGACTGCGCGAACCCGGACAGCTCGATCAACTTCCCGAACAGGGCCCCCAGCAGGAACACCGGGAAGTAGCTCTTGAGGAACTCGGCCATGCGCTCGAGGAAGAGCGCCGAGAACGCGGGGGCGACCTCGAGGGGTGCGCTCACCAACACCGCCAGCAACGCGGCGACCGGCGCGAAGACGATGACGCTCGCGCCGCGGTACGCGACCCACATCAGGAACCCGAGCGCCGCCAGGACGATGAGCAGTGACATCGGGGGCGCACCCTACCCGGCCCGGCACCCGTAGTGCACCGCAACATGCCATCGGCCGAGCGCACGACTGGCTGTATGTTGCGCTGCAACATGCATTGCTGGTATCCGGCGGCCCGTGTTCTCCGCGCCTGCTCCCGTCGACCGGAACCTCGAGCTGCCCTCGGGGACGGTGCGGGCGCGCCTCCACGGCGAGGCGGGAAGGCCCCTGGTCATCGGCGTGCCCGGGCTCTCGGCGAACTGCTTCACCTTCGGGCGGCTGGGTCCGGCCGTGGCGAACCTGGGCCGAACGATGGCCGCGATCGATCTCCGGGGCCGTGGTCGCAGCGCGCCGGGTCCGAACGGGTCGCACGGGTGGGCGGCGCATGCGCGCGACGTGATGGCGGTGGCCGATGCGCTGGGCGCCGCGCAGTTCGACTTCGTCGGGCACAGCATGGGCGCCTTCGTGGGCCTCTCGCTGATGTCGATCGCGCCGGAGCGGGTACGACGTCTCGTGCTGATCGACGCCGTCGGCGTGCCCGACCCGCGCGCGATGCCGCCGATCCTCGCCGCCGGGCAACGCCTGGGCACCGTCTACCCCTCGGTCGAAGCCTTCCTGTCACTGGTCAAGCGCATGGGCATCGTCCCGTGGAACGACTTCTGGGAAGCGCACTACCGCGAGGATCTCGTCGAGGTGGCGGGCGGCGTGCGGCAACGGGCCTCGCGTGACGCGGTGCTGGAAGATCTCCAGTACGCGGCCACCACCGACGTGCGCGGGCTGTGGCCCCACGCCACCGTGCCGACGCTGCTCCTTCGCGCCGGCATCCCCTTCGAGCCCGGCGCCGACATCATCACCGTGGAGGATCGCGACGCCTTCCTCCGCGTGGCGAAGCAGGCGCACGCCATCGAGGTGCCCGCCAACCACTACGGCGTCATGGACCACCCACAGACCGCGCAGGCGGTGCAGGAGTTGCTCACGTGAAGACCCTCGAGAAGAAGTGCGCCCTGGTGACGGGCGCGGCATCGGGCATCGGCCTGGCCATCGTTCGTGAGTTCCACGCGCAGGGCATGCAGGTGATCGCCAGCGACGTGTCGGCCGGTCGCCTCGCCGAGGCCTTCGCGTCGACGCCCACGGTGCGGTGCATCGCGGCCGACCTCTCGCAGAAGGCGGCCGTCACCGCGCTCGCTCAGGAAGCGGGCCCCGTCGACGTACTGGTCAACAACGCCGGGCTGCAGCACGTCAGCCCCATCGAGCACTTCGAGCAGGCGAAGTGGGACCTCCTGATCCAGGTGATGCTCACCGCGCCCTTCCAGCTCATTCAGGCGACGTTGCCGGGGATGTACGAGCGCAAGTGGGGGCGGATCATCAACGTCGCCTCGGTGCACGGCCTCGTCGCCTCGCCGTTCAAGAGCGCCTACGTGTCGGCCAAGCACGGCCTGCTCGGCCTCACCAAGACCATCGCCCTCGAGGCGGGCGCGCGGTGCAGCCAGATCACCGTCAACTCCATCTGCCCCAGCTACGTGCGCACGCCGCTCGTC
>JBBRUE010001000.1:0-2466 GCA_038248085.1 Myxococcales bacterium
AATTCGCGCGCTGCCTCTACCACCTCGAGCTCGCCCGCCAGGGCGTCGACAGCAGCCGCACGCAGTTCGCCCGGCGCGCGGGGTTGCTCGCCGAGGCGTACCAGGACCAGGCGTTCGCCACCGATCTCGTCGGCCACGACGCGGGGCTGATGCACCTGTGGGCCGAGCTCAAGCCCTACCTCGACGAGTTCTTCGAGACCCTCGAGGAACAGGCCGCCCGGGCGCAGGAAGGCACGCGCAAGGTGCCCATTCCCCAGGCGCCCGAGCCGACGCCAGAGCCCTCGCCCGCGCTGCCATCGCCGCCCGCGCTGGGGGCCGAGACGCGCGACGTGCCCAGCTTCCGCACGCTGGTCAACCAGGGCAAGCCGATGGCCTCGCGGCCGGTGCCCGCGCCCCCGCCGCCGCCGTCCAACCACACTCCGCCCGGCAGCTGGGTCCCCGACGTGGAGGTCATGCTCGAGGACGCGCCAGCCGCCCCGCCGCCACCGCCCGTCGATCTCACCCCGCCCGGCTCGTGGAAGCCGCCGAAGACCGAGAGCGGCGAAGTGGAGCTGGTGGACCTCGACTTCGAGTCGCCGCCCCCGCCGCCGGCGATCACCCCGGCCCACGGGCTCGCGGCCGCGGTGGCGTCGGCCTCCGTCCCCTCCGCCGACTTCGGGGAAGACATCGAGGTCGACTTCGAGCCCGACGAAGCGACCCTCGCGTTCTGGGACTACACCTTCGCCTCGCTGCAGCAGGCGCCGGCCGACGGCACGCGCGCCCGCATGCTCGCCACCGAGAGCCGGGCCGATCGCAAGCGCCTCACCACGTGGCTCGACGGCCTCAACCAGCACCTCGCGGTCCCCGAGGCGCGGGCCTTCGCGTCGCTGGTGCGCCTGGTGCTCGCGGGGGAAACGAAAGAGAAGAGCCTCTTCGGTCAGGCCAACCCGCGCCGCAAGGAGGCGCTGACCGCGGCGCTGTCGCTCCTCTCGCCGACGCCCGAAGCCGCGGCCCACTGCGCGGTGTGGTTCGAGCTCGACGGCGCCGAGACGCAGCAGGCCCTCACCCGCGGCCTCGAGCTGCTCGCCGAGTTCCTCGCCTTCTGCGCCCGCCACGCCCTCGACCCGCTGCAGCCCGAAGCCGTCGCCCAATACCTCGAAACTTGAAGAGGTTGGCCAGGCCCGCAACTTCGCGGGACCCGGCGGGTTCAAGACTCCGTGCTCGACGCCGATGACCAGGATGCCGCGTGGATGCAGCAGGTCGCCGGGGGCAGCGCGGCCTTCACCCGGCTCTTCGACCGCCACCAGGCGCGCGTGGTGCTCTTCTGCCAGCGCTTCGTCGGCGACGCGCATCGGGCCGAGGAGCTGGCCCAGGACGTCTTCATCAAGCTGTTCCGCAGCGCGGGCCGCTACCAGCGCACCGCCCGGTTCCAGACGTTCCTCTTCCGCCAGGAGCTGCGGGAGTCGCGGGGCTCAGCGCGGAGGACCGCGAGGTGGTGGACAACCTCGAGCTGCTGCAAGACCTCGAGGGCGCGGACGATCTCGAGCTGCTGCAGGAGCTGTCGCTCGAGCGGTGAGTCAACGCGACTCGACGTGCGCTCGCGGCCCGCGGGCGAAGCCGGGCTCGTCGAGCGCCGAGCTGCTGCAGGAGCGGTCGCTCGAGCGATGAGTCAACGCGGCTCGACGTGCACCCGCAGCCACCGGGCGAAGCCGGGCTCGTCGAGCGCGCTGCTGGCCACGGCGAGCATGGTGAGCGTGGCCTCCACCTGAGTGCAGACGAGGCGATGTCCGTTGTTCGCGAGGAAGAGGCCGACGGCGAGAAAGGCGACGCGCTTGTTCCCGTCGACGAAGGCGTGGTTCTTCGCCAGCCTGACGCCGTAGGCGGCGGCCAGCGCGGCGAGAGCCGGTTGGCCGTAGGCGACCAGGTTCAAGGGTCGCGCGAGCGCGGAGTCGAACAGTCCCTCGTCACGCAACCCGGAGCCGCCTCCATGTTCCGCGAGGCTCTCTTCGTGAAGCAGGAGCAGCGCGTGGCGGTTGAGCCATCGCCACTTCACTTCGCGAGCTCGTGGAAGGTGTCGCGGAACTCGCGCATGAACTCGCGGCCGCGCTCGACCTCCTCGGCCAGCGATGGATCGTACGGCGTGAGCGTCACCCCTCCCGCGGACTCAGTGACGAACAAGGTGTCACCCTTCTCCACGCGCAACCGCGTCAGGAGTTCCCTGGGGAGGATGACGCCGACGGAGTTGCCGATCTGGGTGAGCTTGAGCGAGGTCATGAAGACCACGTCACTACGGGAGTAATAACGAACACAACCCGCGGTCAGGGCAGGCGCAGGCGCACGCCGCCGGTCGCGGTGAACGCGGTGGGGTCGTTCCGGCGCTCGAGGAAGAAGTGCCGGCCTCCGATGAGCACGTACCCGCCGATCCACTTCAGCGGGTAGTACTCGGCGCCGCCTCCGCCCTGGAACCCGACGTCGAGGCCCGCGGGC
>JBBRUE010001001.1:0-2463 GCA_038248085.1 Myxococcales bacterium
AGGCCCTCGGGCAGGTAGTTCTCGACCACGTAGTTGCCCTCGAAGTCGTGGGGGTACTGGTAGCCGCCCCCGTAGCCGAGCGACTTCATCAACTTCGTCGGGGCGTTGCGCAGGTGCAGCGGCACCGGGAGCGGGCCGTGCTTCTGCACCGCCTCGCGGGCCTTGGCATAGGTGCGCAGGGCGGTGTTCGATTTGGGGGCCATCGCCAGGTAGGTCACGGCCTGGGTGAGGGGGAGCGTGCCCTCGGGGAAGCCCATCAGCTCGACGGCCTGGAGCGCGGCGATCGCCACCTGCAGCGCCTGGGGGTCGGCGTTGCCCACGTCTTCGCTGGCGAAGATCACCATGCGCCGCACGATGAAGCGCGGGTCTTCCCCGGCCTCGATCATCCGCGCCAGCCAGTAGACCGCGCCGTCAGGGTCGGAGCCGCGCATCGACTTGATGAAGGCGGAGATGACGTTGAAGTGCTCTTCGCCGCCCTTGTCGTAGAGCAGGGTGCGCTGCTGCACGGCCTCCTCGGCGCCTTCGCGGGTGACGTGGGTGCCGCCGTACTTCGCGGCCACCTCGAGCGCGGTGAGGGCCTTGCGCGCGTCGCCGGCGGCGATCATCGCGATGAAGGCCAGCGCGTCGTCGTCGATGGTGACCTTGCCGTCGAGCCCGCGGGGGTCGGCGACGGCGCGGTGGAGCAGGGTGCGCAGCTCTTCCTCTTCGAGCGAGCGCAGGGTGAGCACCCGCATCCGCGAGAGGAGCGCGGCGTTCACCTCGAACGAGGGGTTCTCGGTCGTCGCCCCGAGCAGGGTGATGGTGCCCTTCTCGACGTGGGGGAGCAGCGCGTCTTGCTGGGCCTTGTTGAAGCGGTGGATCTCGTCGACGAAGAGGATCGAGCGCTTGCGGTTCATCTTCCACCGCTCGTCGGCCGCGGCCACCGCCTCGCGGAGATCCTTCACCCCGCTCAACACCGCCGAGACCGAGTCGAAGTGGGCCCCGGTGGCCTGGGCGATGATGCGGGCGAGCGTCGTCTTGCCGGTGCCCGGAGGCCCCCAGAAGATCATCGACGGCACCTGGTCGAGCTCGATCGCCTTGCGCAGCAGGCGGCCCTGGGCGGTGAGGTGCTCCTGGCCGAGGTACTCATCGAGCGTGCGCGGCCGCATGCGCTCGGCCAGCGGAGCCCGCAGCTCGGCGTCGACGGAAGCAGCGCGATCGAAGAGATCCATCGCTGCCCGCTCTACCAGCGGTGAACGTTGACTTGAGAATCAATATCGCGGTCAATGCCGCGCAACGGAGGCCTCCCATGGCATCGAAGAAGGCGGTCATCACCTGCGCGCTGACCGGCGTGCTCACCGACCCCGAAGTGCACCACGTGCCCGTGACTCCGGAGCAGATGGCGCAGGAGGCGCGCCGCGCGCGGGACGCGGGGGCGTCGATCGTCCACGTCCACTTCCGCGACCAGGAGCCGGGCAACGGCCGCATGCCCTCGTGGGACCCGAAGGTGGCCAAGGCGATCTGCGACGCGATCCGCGCGGAGGTGCCCGACCTGCTGCTCAACCTCTCCACCGGCGTGGTGGGCGACGACATCAGCGGCCCCGTCTCGTGCCTCGAGGCGGTGAAGCCAGAGCTGGCGGCGCTCAACGCGGGCTCGCTCAACTACCTCAAGCTGCGCTCGAACAACGACTGGGCGTGGCCCCCGATGCTCTTCGACAACCCGGTGGGGAAGATCGAGGCCTTCGAGCAGGTGATGAAGGCCCACGGCATCGTCCCCGAGTGCGAGTGCTTCGACACCGGCATCGTGCGCAGCGTGGCGATGTTCGCCAGGCGCGGCATGGTGCCCAACCCGCCGCACCTCTCGCTGGTGATGGGGGTGGAGTCGGGCATGCCCAACAAGCCCTCGTGGCTGCCGCTGCTGATCGAGGAGATGTTGCCGGGCACGCACTGGCAGGTGGTGGCGATCGGGCGGCAGGAGGTGTGGGCGCTCCACCGGCGCTGCGCCGAGCTGGGCGGAGATCTGCGCACCGGCCTGGAAGACACGTTCTACCTGCCCGATGGGAGCAAGGCCTCGAGCAACGGGCAGCTCATCGACGCGCTGGCGAAGGTCGCGGTGGAGACCGGCCGCGGGGTGGCCACGCCCGACGAGGCCCGACAGATTCTGGGCTTGCGCGCGCGCTGAGCGTTACAAACAGCCATGGCGTCACCCACCTTCAGCGCGTCACTGGATGCCGGCCGCGAGCTCTTCGAGAAGGGCTCGTTTCATGGGGCTCACGAGGCGTGGGAATCGGGCTGGCGGCGCACCCGCGGGGGCGAGCGACAGGTGTTGCAGGTGCTGGTGTTGTGGTCGGCGGCGCTCCACCACCACGAGCGCGGCAAGGAGCTGGGCGCGAACCGGTTGCTGCTGCGAGCCCTGGAGCGGATGGGGTATGGCGGTAAATATTCATCCCACGGATTCAGGACGACCGCCAGCACGGCGCTGAA
>JBBRUE010001002.1:0-2461 GCA_038248085.1 Myxococcales bacterium
CCTTCACGAAGCCCATGAGATGAATCAGTCCGTGCACCAGCAGCACCAGCAGCAACACCCAGCGCATGTGAGGGCTCCACGCAGCGAGAGAGGACGTCGATCGCTTGCGCGAGCTGTGCCGAGAGCGCGTCGAGCCGGCCGCTGGCCAGGTGATCGCCGTCAGCCGTTCGAAGAGCGCAGTGCTTGCGGTCAAGGTCTGCCTCAGCGCACGAATGGCGTCGAGCGAGGCCCGCGTGGCGCGACAGACGCGCGACTTCGCGTTGGGGGGCGGCGCCGAACCGAGTCGACGCCGCCTGGGCACTGCGGACGTCGATTACTTCTTGAGCGACTTCCTGGTCTCGACCTTCTTCGCCGCGGGGACTTCTTCCTTCTTCAGCTCCGCGGGCTTCGCGACCTCGGCCGGCTTCGCCTCTTCCTTCACGGCGGCGGTCTTGATCTCTTCCTTCTTCTCGGCGGGCGCGGCGACGGTGGGGGCGATCTTCTTCTCGTCCTTCTTCTCGACGGCGGCCTTCACGTCGGCCTTCTTCTCGATGACGGGCTTCTTCTCGGTGGCGGAAGGGGCCTCACCGGCGAAGGCGGCAAACGACAGCGAGGCGACGACGGCGAGCGCGAGCTTCTTCATGGGGTGTCTCCAGGGGATTCGTGCCGTCGGAGATCGACAGGCGCGCCTCTGACGGAGCACCACCCAGCGCATTCAGGGCCGTTCAGAACAACTTCTGGCGGAGCGTCTTCGCCCGCGCCTGCACGTCGGAGTCGAGGCTCGTCATCTCTTGCGTCTTGAGGCGCTGCTCGAGCGAACGGGGCGCTTTGCCCTTCACCAGGCGGGCCTCTTCGGCGAGCAACTCGAGCTTGGCCAGCGCCTTGTCGACGATGCGGTCCTTCGGGTGGTCGAGCAGCGAGTCGAGGAAGAAGGGGTCGTCGGGCAGCTCGTGCCTGGTGAGGAACTCGACGACGCTCTCGGCCCACGCCTTGCGAGTGGGCGCCTCGGAGATCTTCGTCAGCTCGCCCTTGAGCTCCTTGCGCTTGCCCTCGGGATCGAAGGTCGCCTGCAGGCCCTCGGGCAGCGCGCCGCCGCTGAAGAGCGAGTCGGCGGCCTTCTTGTACTTCTCGTAGCTGGCGCTGCGCTCGATGCGCTGCTGGTTGGGGTCGTCCTGCCGCGAGTGGTACTTCGACTTGCCGCGCTGGGCGTCGAGCTCACGGAACGACTTGTTGCGCTTGCCTGTAAAACCAGTGCTGCCTTCATCTTCTTTGCGGGGCATCAAATGCTCCAGGGATCCGCCCGGCCGCGCGATGGGGCCGGTGCGTCGCCTCTACAGTCGTCCAGTCGGCCGCACTCCGTCAAGCGGCAGCGTTCCACATCGCCATCGCCGCGCGGGCGACCACGTCACGCACGCGGTCTGCCTCTGGCTCGGCGAGCGGCTTGTCCTCGTCGGAGGACGCCTCGAACACGCTCTCTTCCATCCACTCCACCAGCGCCTTGGGGAGCTTCTCGAGCGAGGCCTTCTTCGGAAGCATCGACTCATCGACCGACTCGACCTCGCGACCGCCGAGCTCCAGCATCGCGAACACCTCGCCCACCAAATGGCGCGCGAGCCCGAAGCCCTCGTCGTCGAGGCCCGAGGCATCGAGCCAGGAAACCAGGGCGTCCTGCCGGTTCTCGAAGGCGTGCTCGAAGCGGCGACGCTCCTTGGGGAAGTCGTCGAAGTAGCGCCACGCGGCCTCGATGAAGTGATCGTCGGGCCCCTCGGCACCGAACGGCTCGGGCTTCTGCGCCTTTTCCCGCTTCACCTTCACCCCGGCCGCGGTGAGGTCGAGCTTCCGCCCCTCGGCGATGAGCTCGTAGAGCCCCAGCAGGTTGCCGAACAGCTGCGCCGCCTCGTCGGGCGACCCGAACTGCGGCTCGTCTTCCCACAGCGCCTGGATGACGACCGGCGCGGGCACGCCTTCCTTGACCGCCTTGGCGAAGGCGCCGGCCACGTCTTCTACGTCGGCGATGGAGCCCGACTGGGTCAACAGCTTCTGGAGAACTTCCTGCCCCTCGAAGGAACGTTCGATGTCGTCGGGTCGGCTCATGCGCGGCTCGTCTTCTTCCACACCTTGTTGGCGATGAGCAGCACCAGCAGCACGGCGAGCACCACCAGGTACCGTCGGCCCTCGGTCGCGGGCAACTCGCTGCGCACGAAGCGTTCCCACAACAGCAGCAGCGTCGCGCCCAGGCCCCACGCCACGAAGGGGTTCACTTCGCGCTGCACCGCGCGCTTCCAGGCGAAGGGGCCGGTGAGCTGCCCGAGCTGCGAGAGCGAAGGGACCCACCCCGGCACGCGCGCGGCCCACGCGTCGTAGCGCAGGCCGTAGGTCCTCCGGAGCAACGCCTCTTCGGCGCGCACGATGAACGCGTGGCTCAACGCCCAGTAGCCCAGGCCCAGCGCCCAGGCCCATGGCTCGTGGGCGATGCACAGCA
>JBBRUE010001003.1:0-2446 GCA_038248085.1 Myxococcales bacterium
TAGCTCCTGGGCATGATGACCGAGGCGATGCACACGCCGCTGCTCGCCGACCGCTACGTCGCCCTCAAGGCGGCCTCGTACGTCCACCGCGCGGCCCGCGGCATCGACGAGGAGTTCGTGGTGCGCGAAGACGGCAAGATCGCCAACCGCGCGCGCTTCGTCTTCGGCAAGGCGATGGAGCTCCTGCGCGAGTGCCACGGCGACGGCATGGTGGCCGCCATCGGTCGCGGCCGCTTTGGTGACGTCAAGCGGGCCGAGACCGGCGGCAAGGGCCTCGACGGCGTCATGGAAAAGGCGCCTGATTACTTCAACCCCTTCCTCGAACTCATGGAGGCGAAATGACCGCGCTCGCCCTGGCCCTCACGCTGTCCCTCGGTGCCGTCGACTCGCTGGCCACCGCCTCGCTGGTGGGCCTCAGCTTCAAGGCCCCGACGCAGTGGAACAAGACCCAGCCCGACGCGAACTCGCTCACCTGGCAGGAGCCCCAGAGCGGCGCCGAGCTGGCGATCAGCGTCTACAAGGTCGACCCCCAGCGCCCTGCGACCGCGTGCGTGGGCCAGCTGGTGGACGCCGTGGGCCGGGAAGGCTTCGCGCCCGTCACCCTCGGCAATCAGCCTGGCTCGAAGAAGGTCACCACCGATTTCGTCGGTGAGGGCGACGCCGCGAAGACCGAGAACAACAAGGTGACCACCACCATGGTGCTCGGCTGCAACGGCAAGACGAAGTGGGTCCTCACCTGGACCTCGAAGACCTCCGAGGGCACCCGCTTCGGCCCCATCTTGAAGCGCGTGCTGGACTCGATCAGCTACGGGAAGTGACGACGATGACCGAGAAGAACCTCATCCGCGCCTACGGCGATCGCCGCGACGACGGCATCATCCAGATCTCCTTCACGCTCCCGGTGCCGGCCAGCGAGAAGGCCAGGGAGGCCGCGCAGATCTACTGCCAGAAGCTCGGCCTCACCGACGTGAAGGTCGCCGCTTCCGAGCGGGCCGCCGACAACTACACGTTCTTCATCGTGTACGCCCGGTCACCGGTGATCATCGATTACAACGAGATCGACGTCCCCGAGATCGCGATCAAGAAGCTCTCGTTCTACGAGCTCAACGACCTGATCGAAGAGAAGCTCGCCCGCCGGGTCGTGGTCTTCGGCGCCTGCACCGGCACCGACACCCACACCGTCGGCATCGACGCGATCCTCAACATGAAGGGCTTCTCGGGTGACTACGGCCTCGAGCGGTACCCGTGGTTCGAGGCGTTCAACCTCGGCTCCCAGGTCCCCAACGCCGAGCTGATCAGGCGCGCGAAAGAGAAGAACGCCGACGCGATCCTCGTCAGCCAGGTGGTCACCCAGCGCGACGTGCACAAAGAGAACTCGCGCCAGTTCATCGAAGAGGCGAAGGCCGCGGGCATCGTCGGCAAGATGACGCTGCTGCTCGGGGGCCCGCGGGTCGATCACAAGCTCGCCCTCGAGCTCGGCTTCGACGCTGGCTTCGGGCCCGGCACCAAGCCCAGCGACGTCGCGAACTTCGTGGTGCACCAGGTCATGCAGCGGCATGGCAAGGAAGCGAAGGGAACGCATTTCCAGGGAGAACCCACGTGAGCACGCCTGCCCCCGGAGTCGGCCTGAAGATCGTTCTGCGCCTGCGCATGGGCACCCACGACGCGCACTACGGCGGCGATCTCGTCGACGGCGCGCGCATGCTCGGCCTGTTCGGCGACGTCGCCACCGAGTTGTTGATCCGCCTCGACGGCGACGAGGGCCTCTTCCGCGCCTACGACAAGGTGGAGTTCCTCGCCCCGGTCTACGCCGGCGACTACATCGAGGCCGAGGGCACCATCACCGCGATCGGCAACACCAGCCGCAAGATGGAGTTCGAGGCGCGCAAGGTGATCCGCTCGCAGCCCGAGGTGAACCCCTCGGCGGCCGAGGTGCTCGACCCGCCCGTCGTCGTCTGCCGCGCCAGCGGCACCTGCGTCACCCCGAAGGACAAGCAGCGGAGGCCGGTATGAACCCCATGGTCATCACCGCGGCGATGGTCGGCGCCGAGACCACGCGCGAGCAGACGCCGTACCTGCCGATCTCTGCCGAGGAGATCGCCGAAGACGCCGCGAAGTGCCGCGAGGCGGGCGCCGCGATGGTCCATCTCCACGTGCGCACGCCCGACGGCAAGCCGAGCCAGGACACCGAGCTCTTCCGGGCCGCCATTCGCGCGATCCGCAAGAAGTGTGACGTGTTGATCCAGGTGTCGACGGGTGGGGCGGTCGGCATGAGCGTCGATGAGCGCTGCGGCGGGCTCCGGCTCACCGGCGAAGACCGGCCCGACATGGCCACCCTCTCGACCGGCACCGTGAACTTCGGCCCCGACGTGTTCTGGAACCCGCGCCCCCTGATTCGCGACATCGCGACCCGCATCAAGGCCCTGGGGCTCAAGCCCGAGCTCGA
>JBBRUE010001004.1:0-2442 GCA_038248085.1 Myxococcales bacterium
GGCCTGGTTGAGCCCGGTCCGGTTCATCCAGCTCTGGAGGAGGATCTGCGCGAACTGTTTCCAGGTGGCGTCGGTCGGACGCTGGCACACGTGGAACGCGGCCTCGGTGACTCGGGAGTCGGGGGTCGAGAACGTCCGCCCGATTCGGCTGGGCGCCCACCGATCGTCTGGCTCGAAGGCCGGCACCACGTCGCACCACGCCGGCTTCTCGCCGAGCTTTGCGGTGTCGACGCCCGCGAGAGGCGCCACCGCGACGAGCTGATACTCGGCGAAGGCGAAGCGGTCTTCGTCGGTCTGGGGTTTTCCCTCGTTGGCTTTGTCTTTTTTGTACTTCTCGATGCCCTTGATGATGAACGGCTCGGCCTTCGCTTGAGACAGGTTCTTTTCGTTCATCACGCACTGAATGAGCGCGAGCGCCTGCTTCTGCCAGGTCGGGTCATCTGCAAACTGACACAGTTGGTTGGCGGTCTCTGCCCAGCGGTAGTCGAGGCCTCTGCCAGAACTGTTCGCGCTCACGCTGCGGTGGAGGCGGCCGGTGTCCCAGTCGGTCTCGCCATCAAAGGTGCCGACACACCAGGGCGCGCGCCCGTTCAGCACGGCGGTGTCGTTCTGGCCCGTGGGGGCGACCTGAACGATGTGATAGTCGTCGAACGGCGCAGCGAGAACGAGCAGCAGGGCGAGTGCGTTCATAGAGGTCCGATGTTGGGGAAGGGTTGGAAGTCAGCGTGAGTCGCGCGGTGAGTCCAGAGAATCTTCGCAGCTCGCCCTGATCATTCCACTGGGCGCTTCGCCGTCACCGAGTAGGTCAGGGAGACGTCGAGGAACTCTTCTTTGCTGTCCTTGATCAGCACGCGCCGCAGGTGACCGGTGAAGCTGCCCTCGACGCGGTCACCGTTGCGTGTGGCGACCACCGTGCAGCTGGACGGGGGGGTGGTGCGCCAGTCGGAAGTCCAGTTGTTGGAGATGTAGTCGAGGTAGTTGGTGGTGTCATCCCAGAGCGTCACCGAGACTCCCTTGCTGCAGATGGCGTCGCTGCCCAGGGTGTCGAGGTGGTTGCCGTCGATCTGGAGCTCCTTCAGGGTGCCGACGTTGAGGGACACCTTGATCTCGATGACGCCCACCCCGTCCTGGGCTGCGGAGGCGCAGGTGCGGTGCGAGACGGTGCTCGAGTTCCCGCTGCTGTCCTTGATGCTGACGTTGGTGGCCTCTCCGTTCGGGCATTCCTCCCTGGGGCCGCAGCCCAGGCCCGCCGCCGCGCCGCACACCAAGAGCATTCTGATGAGACGAGCCATCTTGCCTCCTTGTGGTTGTTGCACTGCCCGCGCTCGTACTGCATCGCGCAGGCAACGACACTACTGGCTCCGCGAGCACCTCGTCGGGCAGCCATCAGCCTCGCAGTCGAAGTTCACCCTAAGCTCCCAGCCCATGCAGCGCCTGGGCACCCTTCTCCTCTTCCTCATCGCCGCCCTCGCGCACGCCCAGGGAGGAGAAGACGACCTCGCCAACGCCTTCGGCCCGCAGCGCGAGCTGAAGGTCTTCGAGCCTGAGCACAACGTCCCTCCGCCTCCGCCGTTGGATGACCCGAACGCAAAGCTGCGCGCGACGTTCGAGCCTGACCTGAAGACGGCGTCGAAGGCGCTGGAGTCGGGCGACGCGGCCGGGGCGCGAGACCAGCTGGTGATGCTCGAGCTGAGCGCGTTCGTGCTCGGCGGGCCGGACCGGGTGCGGGTGCAGCAGCTCCTGCGCGCCGCGGCGGTGGCGCTGAACGATGGCAAGGCGCTGGCTGACATCGACGCGAAGTGGGTCGCGGCGTGCGGCCCCGTCGAGGTCGCGGCCTGTCGCGCCAGCGCGCTCGACGCGATGGCGACGCACGACAAGGCGCGGGCCGAGAAGATCCGCGCGGCCGACGCGTGCGTCGTCGCGGCCGAGAAGACGCCTGGCAGACCTGCCCCCGCGTGCCTGGGCGGGGCGATGGCCTCGTTTCAGAAGGCCGATGACAGCTTGATGCTGGCGCGGGTCGACCTCGTGCAGGCGCTCGCGCTCGCGGCCGACCCGAAGCAGGCGAAGGCGGCGAAGAAGGCCCTCTCGCGCATCGCCGACTCGATCGACGGCCGCAACGGCGCGGTGCGCCAGGCCGCGTTCGACGCGCGGGCCAGGCTCGAGCTGGCGGAAGGAAACGTCGACGCCGCAGCGAAGAGCGCGCTGCAAGGGGCGGAGGCGTGGGCGAGCACCCTGCCCCTCGAGCGCCGGTACTGGGCGCGCACGGCGATGACCGACGTGGTCTGCGCCGCGTACGACAAGGCGCACGGGGTCGACGCCTGCCGGGAGCTCGAGAAGCAGGTGCTGGGGTACTACGTGTTTCACGACTTCTCTGTCGAGCACCTCGAAGACCGGCAGCTGATCAGCCACGAGAAGCTGGTGGCGGTGAACGCGCACTTCCAC
>JBBRUE010001005.1:0-2439 GCA_038248085.1 Myxococcales bacterium
CGGCGGCTTCGGGTTCGAGCAGAAGATCCTCGAGCAGAACTACCTCAAGTCGCTCGACGCCTCGCCAGACAAGTCGATCTATTACAACAACTCGCCGCTGAGCCTGTCGGTGTCGCTGCACCCGCTGCGTTGGCTCTTCGTGCGCGCGACCGGCTCGTGGAACCGCTACCAGTTCGACGTGAACTCCCTGGGCTTCCAGTTGGAAGCGGGGTTGCGCCTGTGAGCCGCGTGCTACTGCTGGTGATGCTGCTCTCGTCGGTGTCGGCTCTCGCGAAGGACGGCGAGACCGGCGTGCTGGGCCTGGGCGACCCGCTCGAGCTCGGCGCGGTCGTGGGCACGTGGGCGCCGACCTGGGCCGACAACACCTCGAGTGATCCCGCGGTGCAGGCGGCGACGCTGGTCGGGGTGCGGCTCCATGGCGGCGCGTACACCCACAAGACGCTGCTGGGGAACGGCGGGGGCGTCGAGGCCAACGGCACCATCGGCTACGCCGTCGCGACGAAGGGCTTCTTCTGGGGCCAGTTCGACGCGCTCGCCAACGTCGGCCTGCTCAACCTGGGGTTGGGCCCGGTCATCGTTCGGCTCCACGTGCTGGTGGGCTTCGGCTTCTCGCTGTGGAGCGGCACCTCACTCATCGGCGGCGGCCGGCTCGCGCTGGGCATCAGCGAGGCGTTCTCGCTCGAGGCCACCTGGCTGACGCTGCCGACGGTGAACCTCACCCTCGCGCACCGGGCCCAGGCGAACCTCGTCATCAAGCCCATCCAGGTCGCGCTGGGGGCCGAGCTGAACTTCGGCTCGGCGAACGTCGGGCAGACGCACTTCTCGATCGTCGGCACGGCGAGCTGGCGGCCGCACTTCGACTGAATTCGACGTCACGCCTGGCGCGACACCCACTGGCTCATCTGCGCCGCGGGGAGCACGCCGCTCTGCCGCGCGCGCTCCTGCCCGTCCTTGAAGACGACGAAGGTGGGGATGCCGCGGATGCCGAGCTTCGCCGAGGGCTGGGGGTGTTCGTCGGTGTTCACCTTGAGCACCACCACGCGGCCGGCCTGCTCGCGGCCCACCTGCTCGAGAATCGGAGCCGCCATGCGGCACGGCCCGCACCACGGCGCCCAGAAGTCGACCAGCACCGGCACCGGCGAGTTCGCCACCGTGCGCTCGAAGGCCGCCGCGTCGACGGGCTGGGGTGCGCCGGTCAGGTCGAGCGCGCCCTTGCAGCGGCCGCAGGTGGGGGCGCCACCGGGGTGGTTCTCGGGAACACGATTGAAGGCACCACACGCAGCGCAGCGGAACATGGCTTATGGCTAAGGCAGCCAGCGTGGTTGTCCAGCGGTGTAAGACGGGCGGTATGACGACGGCCCTCATTCCCGCGGCGGGCGCGAGCGTTCGGTTGGGCCAGCCCAAGCAGTTCGTGCAGGTCGACGGGGAGGCGCTGGTGCACCGGGCCGCCCGGTTGGCGCTCGAGGCCGGGTGCACGCGGGTGCTGGTGGTCGAGGGCGCGGTGCCGCTGAAGGCGTCGCTCGCGTCGTTGCCGGTGGAGATCGTTCGGTGTGTCGACTGGGCCGCGGGACCGGGGGCGTCGCTGCGGGCGGGCGCGCGGGCGGCCGCCGATGACGAGGCGCTGCTGGTGCTGCTGGTTGATCAGTGGAAGGTGACGGCTGATCAGTTGCGCGCGCTGATCGCCGCGCCCGGTGATGTGGCGGCGGCGGCGTACGCGGGCGGGCTCGGCGTGCCCGCGCGCTTCGGGCCGTCGTTGGGGTGGGTGCTTCGCGAGCTGGCCGATGACCAGGGCGCGAAGGGCTGGCTGCGACGCGAGGCGGCGCGCGTCACCGCCGTGCCGATGCCTGAAGCGGAGGTCGATCTGGACACGCCCGCGCAGTTGGAGCGGTTGCGCCTCCGAGGGGCGAAGCCGGCGTGATGGCGCTGGTGGTGGTGTGTTCATTTGCCTACTTCCGCTGCTCCGCGAGTCGCTTGCAGATCTGAAATGCAGCACCGCCGCTGCACGACGACGCCCGGCGTCAACCGCGCGGATCCAGTGCTCGATGGCGGTGGCACGCGCTTCGCTGAAGGGCGCGTCACATGGGTTTCGTCGAAAGCTTCCGCTCCTTCCAGTCGTCGCCGGCCCCGCTGCCTCCGCAGGCGCAGGTGTGGGACTGCTTCAACCGGGCGCAGGCCATCGGCGCAGCCTTCGAGGTGCATGAGGTCGCGCTGCATTCGGGGTTCTTCCCGGACGAGGCGGCGACGTTGTCCCTCACGCTCGCCGAGCTCGCGACCAACGCGGTGAAGCACGCGCGCGGCGGCGTGGCCTCGGTGTTCTTCCACGCAGGTGGGTGGCGGCTCGAGATGTCCGACGCGGGACCCGGCTTCGAAGAAGGCGTCTGTCCCTCGCTGCGGTCCGTGCCGCGCGAGGCGTTGTCGTCGGTGCGCGTGGTGAAGAAG
>JBBRUE010001006.1:0-2429 GCA_038248085.1 Myxococcales bacterium
CAGCGTGTCGCGCACCGCGGGCGCCACGTCGGGGTACACCGCGCGGCGGCTCGCCTCGAGCTGCCCAGCCGAGAGCATGTCGTCCGAGAGCAGCTGCGGCACCACGAAGACGTCGCCCAGGTCGAGCACGCCCCAGCTGGCGAGGTCCACCCCTTCGTCGAGCAGGTGCAGGCGAAGGGCCTGGGGCCCGAGGTTCGCGCCGCGCCGGAAGCCCGCGCCCACGTCGGAGGGCACGCCGACCAGCACGCCCTTCGCGGTGGTGAGGCGCGAGAGCACGTCGAGGAAGCGCTGCTTGACCTGCGCGGGCGTGGAGGCGCCGTAGAGGCGTTGCTGCAGCGACTCCTGCTCGGCGCGGCCGGTGCTGACGAGGTGCACGCCTCCGCCGGCGGGGCGCAGCAGCGTGGCCAGCTCGTCGAGGGGGCTCATGACGCCTCTATAGCGCGAGGGCGTCGAAGTCGTCGGCGAGCGCGTCGACGCTCGCACCCAGTGCGGGCAGGTCGGCGTCGCCGTAGGCCCGGGTGAACGAGACCAGGAAGCGCTCGAAGGCAGGCCGCGCCGCTTCGGGCAACACCAGGGCGGGCTTCGGGTGCGGCGTCCACGACAGGTCGAGCCACAGCCGCGACTTGTCGACGGAGCGCAGGCGCTGCGCCGCCGAGGCGTACTGCCCGCGCGCGGCATCGCGGAGCCCGAAGCCGAGCGGGGCTCCGGTCAGGCCCGTCTTCACCAGCGGTTCCCAGGTGTCGACCTCGCCCAGGTCACCCGCGAGCGCCGCCGCGAAGGGGCCGGCCTCTGCGGCCCAGTCGACGGCCCCCTGGGTGCGCAGGAGGGCGGCGCGCTCGGCGGCCTTCTTGAATTCGCCGCGCTCGGTGCTGGAGAGCATCGCGTCGTACACCGCGGTCGTGGAGTCGCGATCGCGCCGCAACACGACCTCCTCGAGCTTCTGTGCCAGCGCATCGACCGCCGGGTCCCCGGTCTCCTCCCACTGGAGGATCGTGGCGTACGAGCTGCTCGTCGCCAGGCACGCCCGCAGCATGCGCATGTCGGTGCCTGCGCATGAGGGCGCGGCCGCCTCGTAGAACCGACGGGCGATGACCAGAGCCTCGGGGCGGCGCCCCCGACTCCACAGCGCGGTGACGCCGTTGGAGCTCTTGCTCAACGCCGCCTCACGAATGCGCGGCTCCAGGTCATCGAGCAGCGATTGCGAGAGCTGCACCATGGCGATGAAGGCGTCCGCCGCGCGCTGCGGGCTGTCCGTCCAGAGGTGCGAACCCCACCGGTTGAGCAGCTCGCTGCGGGCCAGCACCAGCTCCGAGCCGGCCGTGCCCTGCCACGAGTCGAGCCGGGCCTGCGCCTCACCGTAGAGGCGGAAGCCGGCGTCGGCGTCGCCGTTCTCGATCGCTCCGTAGCCGAGGCTGGTCAAGGCCTTGGCCTCGCAGGCGAGGAAGCCCGGGGTGTGGGGGAACGCGCCCAGCCCACGGCGGCCCATCTCCCGGGCCTGGGTGTCGAGCCGCTTCGCTTCGTCCCACTCGCGGGTGTCGACGTTGAAGGCCGCGAGCTGAACGAGGAGCAGGCAGGCATCGACCTGCTCGTCGGCGCTCAGGTCGGAGCGCGACAGCCACTGCTGGGCACGCCCGGAGAGCATGCTGATGAGGGCGATGTTCGGCTTCTGGGTGTCGACCTGCATGGGCACGTCACGGAGCAGGTCGCGGGCGAAGATACGGGCCTCGTTGCGCTCGCGACGCACGCGCGCCTCGTCGATGCCCAGGCCGATGCTCAGCGCGAGCAGCGCCAGGCCCAACACGGTCACCACGGCGCGGTTGGCCTTGACGGCCCGCTTCAGGAGCTCGAACCGCGAGTAGCTGCGCGCCGACACCGTGCGCCCAGCGAGCCAGGCCTCGAGGTCCTTCGCCAGCGCGACGGCGGTGGGGTAGCGGGCGCTGCGCTCGGGAGCGAGCGCCTTTTCGCAGATGGCAGCGAGGTCAGGCGGGGCGTCTGGCTCGAGCGCGCGCACGGGGGCCACCTCCCCCGCCGCGGCGTGGCCCATCGCCGACTTCAGCGAGCGCCCGGTGATCGGCGGCTGACCAGTGAGGAGTTGGTACAGGCAGCCGCCCAGGCCCCACACGTCGCTGCGGGCATCGGCGGCCAGGCCCACCGCCTGCTCGGGGCTCAGGTACGCAGGCGTACCGATGACGCCGGCCGATTGGTGGGGCGCGGTGACGTCGGGCGCGGCGCCGCCGGCGCCTTCCTCGACGAGCGCGAGACCCCAGTCGAGGACGTAGGTCTCGCCGAAGGCACCGAGCATGAGGTTCGGGGGCTTGAGGTCGCGATGCACCACGTGGCGCTCGTGGGCGAAAGCGACCGCCTGGCAGGCGCGCAGCAGCGCCGGCACCAGCACCAGCCGCTCGTCGAGCGTGCGCGCCGCGGCGAGG
>JBBRUE010001007.1:0-2419 GCA_038248085.1 Myxococcales bacterium
CCTCCCGCCCGCCGAAGCGCCGCGTGGTGGTGCCCCCGTCGTGGGGTGATGCTGGCTACGGGCCGCGCATGTGGCTGGTCGGCGCGCTGGTCGCCCGCGGGCTCGAGCCCTGGCTCCTCGAGGGCGCCTACTTCGGGCTGCGCCACGCGCCGATGACGCGCGTCGAAGACTTCTTCCGCATGGGGCTGGCGAACATCGAGGAGGTGCGCGCGCTGCTCCAGACGCACCATCAGGAGGGCGTGCCCACCGGCGTCGCCGGTTACAGCATGGCCGGCCAGCTCGGCTCGCAGGCGGTGCAGTCGCTGCCCTTCGAGGTGCCGGTGGTGGCGATGGCGGCGAGCCCGTCACCCGACGTCGTCTTTTGCGATGGCCCGCTGTCGACGCAGGTGCAGTGGCAGGTGCTCGGCGAGGGCGCGCGGGAACGGCTGCGCGACGCGATGGCCCGGGTGTCGGTGATCGACCTGCCGCCCCCGAAGTCGGAGCGCCGGACCGTGGTGCTCAACACCGGCGATGGCATCGTGGCGCCCGCAGCCACCGAGCGCATCGCGCAGCACTGGGGCGTGGAGCCGGTGCGGCTCGCGACCGGGCACCTCGGCGCGTACACGCTCGAGCGCCGGCGGCTCCAGCGCGTGATCGCTCAGACGATGCTCGACTGAGCAGCGGGCACCGCGGCATCGTCCGAAGTCGAGACACCACGTGGGGTGGAGTGTCGCCACCACCCGCGACGCCCGCACTCCGCAACCTCTGCGAGGGTTGCACCTCCTGCACAGCAGCGGCGCTGTTCCGCGCCCTGCTTTCCGAGCGGACACCCGGCGCTCCGTGGGGCATGCGGCTTGCTCACATCGCGCGCCATGCTCCGACATGTCTTCGCCGCGGCGATTCTCTTCGTGGGCTGCACCCAGTCGCCCGCGCCGGCCGCTGCCAGCTCGAGCCAGGGCGAGGCGCTGACCGTCGAGGGTCCGGACGAGGCCTTTCGGGCGTGGAAGGCGAAGTACCTCGCCGCCGACCAGGTGGGGCGCGCGGAGCTCGAGGCCGGCGGGGTGGCGCTGGCCCAGGCGCGCCGCGAGTCGTACCGCCGCCTCCTGCTGGAGCAACCGGAGCTCGCCCTCGAGCTGGCCCTCTCTCCAGTCGAGCGCGAGGCCCTCCCCGTCTCGGTGGCGAGCCTGGTCGAGCGCTGGCGGGACGGCGTGGGCACCTTCCACGTCATCTCCGGCTACGGCACCGACCCTGCCCAGCCTGCGATGATCGAGCGCTTCGTCACCTTCACCGGTGAAGACGAGGTGCTCCGCGCGGGGGTCTTCGGGGCGCGCCTCGAGAGCGCCACGCGCGAGAACGTGCGCCTGCACGGCGTGTCCCTCGATGGCGCCATCGCGCTGACCAACAGCCGGCTGCGTCGGCTCGTGCCGGGGGAGACGCGCCCCCCGCTGCGCGTGGAGTGGCCGCGGGCCTGCCCGGTCTCGCGCAAGCAGGTCGAGCCGACGCTCGTGTTTCACGGCGCCGACACGCTCTACGGCTTCTGCGTCGCCGAGCACGCCACCCAGTTCGACCAGACCCTCTCGCTCGGTGAGGAGCAGGCCGCCGCCGAGGCCGGGCTCCCGCCGTCGAGCTCGTGGACGGAAGGGCCCAAGACCGTCCTCTACCTGCGCGTCGACTTCCCCGACCAGGCCGGAGACCCGGTCTCTCAGGCCACCGCGCAGAGCGTGATCGACACCAACGTGAACCAGTTCTACCAGTCGAACTCCTTCGGCAAGACCTCGGTCAGCGCGACGGTGACGCCCACGCTGCGGCTGCCGAAGACGAAGGTCGAGTACCAGACCAACGACAACTACTTCTTGCTGCGCAGTGACGCGCTCGCCGTCGCGCGCGACGCGGGCTTCGACTCCAACGCCTACAGCTTCGACATCGTGGCCTTCCCCTCGACGTACTCGGGCTGGGCGGGGCGCGGGTACGTGGGCAGCAAGGGCACGTGGCTCAACGGCAACTTCAGCCTCGGGGTGACGGCCCACGAGCTCGGCCACAACTACGGCGTGTTCCACGCGAACTACTGGAACGCGACGGGGCTGACGGTCATCGGCCCCGGCACCAACACCGAGTACGGCAACCCGTTCGACGTGATGGGCGGCGGCAGTGGCCAGGCGAACCACTTCAACGCGTGGTTCAAGCGGCGCTTCGACTGGGTGACCTCGCCTGAAGTGGCGACGTTGACCGCCAGCGGTACCACCCGCATCTTCGAGCTGGAGAAGCCGATCACCTCCGGCTTCCACGGCGCGAAGGTGACGCGCGACGCGCAGCGCGACTACTGGTTCGAGTACCGCCCGGCGATCAACACCGCTGCGACGCGCGACGGGCTGTCGATCAACTGGGGTTATGCGTCGAACACCGGCAGCCACCTCCTCGACATGACACCCGGCGACGGCAC
>JBBRUE010001008.1:0-2407 GCA_038248085.1 Myxococcales bacterium
ATTGGTAACCGGAGGTCGTCATGAGCACTGAAACGCACGCACCCAAGCCGTACATGAACCCCTACTTCGCCGGCTTCGGCCTGGGGCTCGTGCTGCTGACCGCCTTCGTCACCATGGGCCGTGGTCTCGGAGGCTCGAGCGCCTTCGCGGCCGCCTCTGGCGCGCTGGTCACCTCGGTCGCCCCCGACTACGCGGCGACGAACTCGTACTGGTCGACCTTCCTCGGGGCCAACCCCTTCAAGGAGTGGCTCGTCTTCCAGGTGATGGGCGTCTTCGTGGGCGGCCTCGTCTCGGGGCTGCTCGCCAACCGGCTCAAGTTGACCACCGAGCACGGACCCCGCTTCACGGTCGCCAAGCGGCTGGCGTTCGCCTTCGTCGGAGGCACCATCATGGCGCTCGGCGCGAAGCTGGCCTCGGGGTGCACCAGCGGCCAGGCGCTCACCGGCGGCTCGCTGCTCAACCTCGGGAGCTGGGCCTTCATGATGTCGATGTTCGGCGGCGCCTACGGCATCGCCTGGTTCATGCGCAAACAGTGGGTCTGAGGAGAAACGACCATGGCTCCGTTCTTCAAGTTCGGTCTCTTCGGTGACAACGCGTCGTTGCTGGTGGCCTTCGTCATCGGCATCGGGTTCGGCTTCTTCCTCGAGCGCGCGGGCTTCGGCAGCGGCAACAAGCTGGCGCGGCAGTTCTACTTTCGCGACATGGCGGTGCTGAAGGTGATGTTCACCGCCATCGTCACCGCGATGCTCGGCGTGTTCTGGCTCTCGCGCATCGGCTTCATGGATCTCTCGCAGGTGTACCTGGTGCCCACGCACCTCTGGCCGCAGATCGTCGGTGGCCTGGTGCTCGGCGTGGGCTTCGTGATCGGTGGGTATTGCCCCGGCACCTCGATCGTCGCGGCGGCCACCGGGCGCGTCGACGCGATGATCTACATGACCGGCATGTTCGCCGGCATGGTGATGGTCGGGTTCGCGATGCCCGCGCTCGATGGGTTCATGAACACGGGCTCGATGGGGCAGGTCACCCTCGCGACGGCGTGGAACATTCCGTACGGCGTGCTGGTGATCCTCGTGGTGATGATGGCCGCCGGCGCCTTCCTCGCCTCGGAGTGGGCGGAAGTGAAGACCGGCAGCCAGCCACGCGAGACGCAGCCGCTGCTGGGCATGAAGGGGCTGACCCGTTCGCGCGGGCTCATCCTCGGGTTCCTGGTGGTCGGGCTCGGCGCGGCGATGGCTGGCAATCCGTACCGGGGCCACGACGTCAACGTTGACGCTGATGAGCTGACCCAGATGGTCTCGCGCGAGGCGGATCACGTGACGGTCGAGGAGCTCGCTGATCGATTGATCACCGGCCAGAACGTGCCGCGGTTGATCGACCTCCGCGAGCCCGATGCGTTCGCGCGCTACCACCTGCCCGGCGCGGAGAACGTGCCGATGGCGAAGTTGGCGGCGCTCGACCTGCGGGCGGATGAAGGGGTGCTGCTGTATTCGGGCGCCGATCCGCACGCGGCGCAGGCGTGGGTGCTGCTCAAGGCGCGGCGGCTCCCGCAGGTCTACACGGTCGAGGGCGGCATCGACGCGTGGAACGATCGCGTGTTGTTCCCGCGGTTGTCCGACACCCCGGCGCCGGCGGAGGTGAACGACGCCAACAAGAAGGTCGCGATCGCCAAACACTTCGGCGGCAGTCCGCGCGGTGGCGTGGCGACGGGTGAAGTGAAGGACGCGCCGATGCCGTTGCCTCCGCCGCCGGCCGAGACTCCGTCGGGACCCGCGGGAGAGGCCCCGAAGAAGAAGGCGAAGAAGGAAGGCTGCTGACCCAGGGATCGTGAGGGTTTGCGCGACCCCGTAAAGTCCCCTTACTGCTTGGCCGAAATACGACCGTTCCCCCTTCGCGAGAACGGTCTTCATGGCCATCGACAAGTCATCTGCGGCAGCAGCAGCAGCAAGACAGCGTGCAATCCAGCAGGAGCAGGAACGAGCCGCCGCACGGGCTCGGGCCGCGGCTGCAGCGCGGGCGGCTGAGCAGGCCAGGACGAAGGCCAAACCCAGCCCCGCGCTGAAGTTCAAAGACGACATGTCGACCGGCAAGGGCGGCGCCCTTCGGCGTGGCGCCACCTCCCGGCTCGGCGCCATGGGCCTCGACCCCGCACGCCCGAGCGCGCCCTCCGCGGTGAAGAGCCCACAGACCGCGAAGGCCAGCGGCCCCGACCCGGCGAAGGACGCCGCCGACCTCGCGAAGGTGAAGGACCCGGGCGATCGCGCGAAGGCGCTCGAGTCGCTCGTCACGAAGAACCCCGACCCGGCCTACCGCAAGGCGCTGCTCGCGGCCGCGAAGCCGTCGATCGAAGAGATCTCCCGCCAGGTGGTCGACAAGAAGTCGGGCGCCTCGACCGCCAGCCGCCAGGCCG
>JBBRUE010001009.1:0-2406 GCA_038248085.1 Myxococcales bacterium
GCCGGTCTCGACTTCGCCGTGCTCCCGTACTCGGTGGACGTGCAGTCGCCCCCGCTGCCCCGGATCAACCAGGTGCCCGACCCCTTCCAGTCGAAGTCGATCGTGCGCACCTCCGAGTTCAACGTGCAGGCCGAGCCGGGCCTCTTCGCGCAGCTGTTGTGGAAGCCGCTCGAGACCCTGCGCGTCATCGGGGGCGCGCGCGTCGACTACAACTCGCAGATGAACAAGGCGTGGGCCGACCCGCGGCTCGCGGCGTTCTGGCAGGTGCACCCGCTCGTCGCGATCAAGGGCGGCATCGGCCAGTACCACCAGCCCCCGGACTACCGCACCGGGCAGCTCTCGAAGGCCCTGGGCAACCCCAACCTCCAACCCGAGGGCGCCAACCAGTTCATGCTCGGCACCGAGGTGAACTTCACCGACGCCCTCAGCCTCGACCTGCAGCTCTACTACAAGGACCTCTTCAATCAGGCCCGCGCGACCGTCGGCAACTCGAGTGGCAGCCTCGATCTCGACCAGGTCGATCTCCGCTACACCAGCACGGGGCACGGCCGGAGCTACGGCGCGGAGATCCTCCTGCGCCACAAGCTGACCCGGAACTTCTTCGGGTGGATCTCGTATTCGCTCAGCCGCGTGGAGCGCGACTTCTTCGGCGGCAGCGTCTTCGGGCTCTCGCAGTTCGACCAGCCGCACAACCTGGTGGTGGTCGCCAGCTACAAGCTGCCCTTCGACTTCATCGTGGGCGCGAAGATCCGTTACACCTCGGGGCCGCTCACCCGGCCGATCACCGCGTCGATCTACGACGCGAACGCCGACTACTTCTTCCCCATTCAGAGCCAGCAGTATTCGCGGCGGCTGCCCGACTTCTTCCAGCTCGACGTGCGCCTCGACAAGCGCTTCGTCTTCCGCGACTGGATGCTCGCGGCCTACGTCGACATCCAGAACGTCACCTACCAGAAGAACGTCGAGGCGGTGCTCAACAGCTACGACTACTCACAGGAGGCCTACCTCACCGGCCTTCCGATTCTTCCCGTGCTCGGCCTGCGAGCGGAGTTCTGACCATGCGACCCGCGCTCCTCGCCCTGGTGCTCGTGCTGACCGGCTGTGACAACGGCTTCCGTCCGGTGACGTTGGTGGAAGACATGCGGCTGCTGGGCATCAGCGCCGAGCCGGCGAACCTCCGCCCCGGCGAGTCGACGAACCTCAAGGCGCTGCTGCTCGACCCCTCGCGGCCCACCCCCGACACCATGCTCTGGCTCGGCTGCGACGCCGATCCGTTCAATCGCAACCGCAGCCCGTGCGCCGACTCGGCCGTGCTGGTGGACCCGTCGAACCTCACCGGGGGCACCGGCGCGCTCCCGCCGGGCGTCGCGGTCATCGGCTTCAACAACCGCGCGACGTACTCGGTGCCCGCGGGGTTCTACGACGTGCTCCCGGCCGAAGACGCGCGCCGCCAGACCGGCACCGTGGGCATGGTCATCGGGTTCGCGGTGGCCGAGACGATCAGCCCCACCGCCCCGATGGAAGAACTGCAGGCCCTCTTCGAGCGCGTGCAGCGCAAAGAAGTGAAGTCGATCATCGCCCTCTTCCGCCTCAACGTGTCGGAGTCCACCGTGCGCAACACCAACCCGGTGGTCGACGCGCTGGTGGTCGGCGGAGAGCGGTGGCCTTCGGGCGCAAAAGTCTTCGTGCGCGAGACGGAACCGGTGACCCTCGACGTCGTCGCGCCCGACTCGACCTTCGAGGCCTTCGACCAGGTGTCGCCGATCGGGACCGAGATGAAGACCGAGCGCGTGTTGACCTCGTGGTTCTCGACCTCGGGTCACTTCAGCGAAGACACCACCGCGCTGCGCGAGGCCGTGAAGACCATCTTCACCGCGCCGGGCACGCCGAGGTACCCGGTGCCCGAGAAGCGCACCGGCTCGTTCTACACGGTGTTCCGCGACACCCGCGGCGGGCAATCATGGCGCGAGTGGCCGTACTTCGTGTGCGACGACGCGGCCCCTGCACCCGGCGTCACCAGCGTGGAATGGCCGGTGAACGCGAGCGATCCGGTGGTGCTGCACGGCACGGCGCTCGACTCGGTGCTCGATCTCGTGGTCGATGGCGTGGCGCTCGAGAACGGGGCCTTCAGCGCGACGACCGACACGTGGCGCGGGTTTCTGCCGCAGGGCGTGACCATCGGCGCGGCCCGCGGCCTCGTGCACACCAAGGCCTGCACCCGCTCGTCTCTGTGAGCCGTCCTGGGCTTCGGCCCGCACTGAACACAGGGAGCGCGCCCATCACGACCGTTGCCTCGCCTCCCGGAGCGGTGTGTAAACCCGCCCGTCGCCTCTTCCCCGGGAGAACCCACCATGAAGCGCCTCCTCCGCGTCACCTCGCTGCTCGCCCTCGCCGGCTGCGCAACGA
>JBBRUE010001010.1:0-2398 GCA_038248085.1 Myxococcales bacterium
CCGCAGGGTGGTGGCCCTGGTGACGAGCCGGCAAACGGCGGAGGAGCTGCTCGAGAAGCTCGGCCTCTTGACGCCGCGCAGGCGGCTCCCTCCAGAGCGCGGCCCGCCACAACTGGAGCTCTCGATGAACGAGATGAGCGACCGCGCGATCCGCCTCAAGGGGCTGAAGTCGAACCATCGGCGCGCGGAGAGCGACAGTTTCCGGCCGCGCTGCGACGCGAAGGTTCAGTTCTCGCGCGCGCAGCGGAACCCGACCTGGGCGCTCTTCGAGTGGGCGCGGCCACGGCCCCGCCACGCCTCAGTGCGCGTCGCGCGAGCGCAGCCGCGCTATCTCGGCCTCGATGCGCGAGAGCTGCGCGCGCATGTCGCCGTGCCAGCGCTGCTTGCGCGGGTCAGCGAGAATCCGGCGGCTGCGTTGCGCCAGCCACTCGAGGTCCACCAACTGGTTCCCCGAGCGTCCGGCCACTGGCGCCGCTTCGGTGGTCGACGGCAGGCGCTCGAGCTGCAACGTCATCGGCTCGAGCGAGAGCACCACCTCGTCATCGGTGACGAACGCCTGGCCCACCCGCACGGTGTGCGTCCTCCCTCCGTCGTGCACCTTCACCACCACCGGCACCACGCGTTCAGCGGCCATCGTGGCCCCCGGCGCGGTGGGCGGCCTCGTCGATGTCAGCGTCGCTGCGGCGATCGTCATGCAACTGGAACCCTTCCCCCGCCGGCCACCACGAGACCGGCGCGCTGGTGTACGCCTGTACCGTCCACACCGAGCCCGTCTTGAAGCCCGGCAACCGCACCGGGTTGAACGTGCTCGCGCTGGTGATCACCCCGCCCAGCACCCCGCTCGGTCCCGAGACCACGTCGAGCGTGCAGCCCGCGAGCACCAGGCCCGCCTGCGGCACGTCGTTGCTCGAGAGCGTGCACGTCCCCAGCCCGGTGTACCGGCCCGAGGGCAGGTCGAACACCGCGTAGAAGTTCTGCTGCAGCCCCGGCGGGAAGAGGAAGTTCGTCAGCTGCACGCACGCGGTGGCGCGGCCCACGCGACGCACCTGGTCGACCACCACCCGCCCGTCGAAGGGGCGCGCGAACTGGCTCCACAGGCTCGCCCCCAGCTTCACGTTCACCCGGAACGGCGCCTGCGCGCAGATCGTGTCGTCGGGTGGAAAGGCGGGGTCCTCCACCGAGCGGAACTGGTAGGCGACTTCATCGGCGAACGAGAGCGACGACAGCGTGACGGCCAGCAAGACGAGGGTGCGCATGATCAGCTCCAGGAAAGTTCGTAGTCGGTGTCCAAAATTCCCACGCGCAGGCCCCGCGCCAGCACCTGCTTGCCCCCCACCGCCGCCAGCACCTGGAGCAACACGCCCTCGTGGTACGGGTGCGGCATGAAGTCGCGTCGCATGGCGAACACGCAGCGCGTCGGCCCCTGCCACGTCACCGAGCGCGTGCCGTAGCTGACGGCCGTCTTGTACCCGGAGGCGAGCGAGTTCATCAGCCGGCGGGGATCGCTCCCGGCGAGCATCATCAGCGTCTTGCCCACCGCCGTGGCGAGGAAGTCGTCGGTCGCCTGCCGCCCCAGCGAGCGGATGCCGCCCTCGAGCTGCATCGACGACGACCCGCCGCCGACCATCTCGGCCGCGACCCACGCCAGCGGGAGGAACTCCGTGATGGAGTAGTTGAAGAAGTCGACGAACTTCCGTCCCCCCGCCGCGTCCTTGAGCAGCTCCAGGCCGCTCTCGCCCTTCGCGCGCGAGACCGCCTGGAAGAGCCCGTTGCAGAACATGCCCTTGCAGGTGTCGGCGGTCGTCGCGAGGGCGAGGCGCTGGGCGAGATCGTCGCCGTCGAGGTGCAGCGGGGACGAGGGGATTCCACGGGACGATGGGGCAGGCACGTCAGGCTGGGCTGTGGACATGATTCCTTTCAGGTGAGGAGGAGCTGCGCACCGGCATGAACGTTGGCGCCCACCGCGGCGAGCAGCACCAGCTGGCCGCCGCCGAACTTCACGCGCCCCGCCTGCAGGTCTTCCGAGAAGAGCACCAGCATCCCCGCCGCCGAGGTGTTGCCGTACCGATCGACGTTGAGGGCCACCTTCTCGGCCGACAGCGAGGCCTGCCGCATGAAGAGCTCGAGCACGCGCTTGTTGGGCTGGTGCAGGTAGAAGCGATCGACGTCCGCGCTGGTGTACGCGGTGTTCACCAACACCTCCGACACGCACGCCCCCATCACCTCCGGGTAGCCGCGCGCCACCAGCGGGCCGTTGACGATGAAGGCCAGCTCCGCGTCGCTCGCGCGGCCCTGGTGCATGTGCCGAAGCGCCCCGCACCCCCCGACGAAACACGAGCTCCTCGTGGGAGTTCATCGCCATCGACGAGACGATGCGGCCAGCCTCGCCCTCGTCGCC
>JBBRUE010001011.1:0-2394 GCA_038248085.1 Myxococcales bacterium
GTACGCGTGGAACGGCGCGTCGCGGCGGAGGTCGTGGTCGACGCCGGTGCACCGCAGGTTCGGCCCGGTGACGCCCAGCTCGAGCGCGAGGTCAGGGTCGAGCACGCCGACGCCGCGGGTGCGGTCGACGAAGATCTGGCTGTTGATCGTCATCGCCTCGTACTCGGGCATGCGCAGGGCGATCTGGTCGAGCGCCGCCTTCACCTTCGCGCTCCAGCCGGCGGGGATGTCGTGCCGGTTTCCGCCGATGGTGTGCGTGTTGTAGTGAAAGCGCGCGCCGGTGACGTCCTCGAACAGGTCGAGGATCAGCTCTCGCTCGCGGAAGCAGTAGATGAAGACCGTCGACCCGCCGCCCAGCGCGCCGCCGAGGTCGAGGGCGAAGGTGCCCAGCCACAGCAGGTGCGAGGCGATGCGCTGGAGCTCCGCGAACACCATGCGGATCCACCGGGCGCGGCGCGGCACTTCGAGCTTGAGCATCGACTCGAAGACCATCACGAGCGCCTGCTCGTTGGTCATCGGCGCGACGTAGTCGTTCTTGTCGACGATGGGCGTGATCTGCACGTACGCCAGCTTCTCGCAGAGCTTCTCGACGGACCGGTGGAGGTACCCGCAGTGCGGCACCGCCTTCACGATGATCTCGCCATCGAGGTACAGGTCCATGCGGAAGACGCCGTGCGTGGACGGGTGCTGCGGCCCGAAGTGCAGCAGCATCAGCTCGGCTTCGGGGTCGTAGCGTTCGATCGCCAGGTGGGGATCGACGCGGGCGAGTTGGGTCATCACGTCATCTCCACGGGGCTGCCGGCGCGTCAGACGCGAAGTCGCGTCGCAGCGGGTGGCCCTGGTAGTTCTCGGTCATCATGAGGCGGCGCAGGTCGGGGTGACCGGCGAAGAGCACGCCCAGCAGGTCGTACTGCTCGCGCTCCTGCCAGTCGGCGCCGGCGAACACGCCAGAGAGGGTGAGCACCGGTTGGCCGGGCGCCACGCGCAGCGACCAGCTCGCGACCCGCGAACCCGTTCCGATGGTCCTCAGCGCGTAGGTGACCTCGAAGTGTTCGGGCTCGGCTTCGTCGGCGCCCTTGCGGCCCTTGCCGGCCAGCCAGTGCGTGGCGATGACCGAGACGAGCTGCCGGTAGCCCATCGCCTTGAGGCGGCGGGCGAGCGCGAGGTGTTGCTCGAGCGGAATGACCGGCGGGCCGTCTTTCGGCAGCTCGGTGACGCCCAGCTCGGCGAGCACGGCCTGGAAGTCGGCGCCGGTGAGCGGCGCGAGGGTCGGCGCGGGGCCGACGGCGACCTCGAGGGGCGCGGTGGCTTCGTCGGCGGTGGCGCCGGCCGAGTCGTCCTGGCGCTGCGTCTGATCAGCCGGGCGACCCTCATCCTGCAGCCGGGGCACCGAGGGGCGGGTGATCTTCAGCAGCTCGAGGTTGGGCGTGGGGACGATGTTCGTCTCCTGGCCCTGCGCGCGGATCCGTTCCTGGAGCCGCAGCATCCCGTGCATCAACGCTTCGGGGTTCGGCGGGCAGCCCGGCACGTAGACGTCGACGGGGAGGAAGGTGTCGACGCCCGGAACGACCGAGTACAGGTTCCGGTAGAAGTCGCCGGAGATGGCGCACGAGCCCATCGCCACGCAGTATTTCGGCTCGGGCATCTGCTCCCAGAGCTTCTTCACCCGGGGGGCCATCTTCACGGTGATGGTGCCAGCGACGACCATCACGTCGGCCTGGCGCGGCGTGGCGCGCACGATGATGCCCATGCGGTCCATGTCGACGCGGCTGGCGGCGGCGGCCATGAACTCGATGCCGCAGCAGCTCGTCGCCATCGGGAAGATCCACATCGAGTTGGTGAGACCCCAGGTCATCAGGTCGTCCAACACGGCGGTGCCGACGGTGAGCCCCGGCGTCTCGAGGAGCACGTTGTAGAGCGGGTGCTCGAAGGCAGCGCCCTTGTCGCGGTTCATTGCCATTCGAGGGCTCCCTTGCGGCTCGCCCAGGCCCAGCCCAGCATCAGCACCACGACGAAGCTGCCGACGGCGAGCAGCCCGTTGGTCCCCGCCGCCCTCGCGGTCGCGGCCCAGGGAAGCAGGAAGGCCGCCTCGATGTCGAAGAGCACGAAGAAGAGCGCGATGACGTAGTAGCGCGCGTGGAAGCGCACCCACGCCATGCCCGAGGGGGCTTCGCCGCACTCGTAGGTCTGCGCCTTGAGCACCGAGGTGGTGCGCGCGCGCACCTTGGTGATCTTCGCGACGACGATCAGCGCACCCGAGATGGTGATCGCGATGAGGAGAAACGCCAACAGGGCGAGACCGGTGTTCATCTTAGAGCGCCACCGGGTCGTCGCTGTAGTCGTCGGCGTTTCCGGTCGGCGGCGCGACGTCGGCCTTGACCATCTCGGCCTTCA
>JBBRUE010001012.1:0-2382 GCA_038248085.1 Myxococcales bacterium
CACGACAACGGGGTGGAACACGCTCGCACCCGGGACGCCAACGGTGCAGGCCGCGCTCGACAACATCGACGCCGAGCTCACGGGCCACTTCGCGGGGACGTCCCACCGGCACCCAGCGACCGCGGTCGACTTCACGCCGCACGGCTTCGTTGCGGCGAACACCGTGCAGGGGGCGGTGAGCGAGCTCGTCGACGACCTCGCCGCGGCCACCGGAGCGGCTCAGGTGGGCTCAGGTGGCGTCGCGGGCAACCCGAGCCCCCTCGCCCCTGGCACTGTCGCGAGCCAACTGGCGGGGCTGCTGGGCCTGTTGAATGGCCACGTTGGCGCCATCTCCGACGCGCACGCGGCGAGCGCCATCTCCGCCACGCCCCACAGCTACATCACAACGACGAGTGTGCAGGCGCAGCTCCAGAGCCTGGTAGCCGCGCTTGCCGACCAGACCGTTGCAGCCGCAGGCGCAACGCGCGTTGGGTCGATGGCCTTCCCTGGTGCGCCGGTTGCGCTGGCCGCCAAGACGGTCGCAGGCCAGGTCTTCGACCTGCTGACTGCTCACAATGCCCACGTGAACGAGCTGTTCGCGGCGCATCCCGCAGCCACCATCACCGTGCAGGACGCAGCCAACCGCCTCAACGCGGGCAACACAGAGGACGCGCTGGCGGAGCTTGGCGCCATCGTCAGCGCGGACCACTACCGCGCGAACGAGGCTGTCCCTGCGGGCATGCATCGCACCATCCGCCAGCCGCCCTTTAGCGGGAGCACGAAGGCGCTCCTGTGGGACGCGCAGGGGACGGGCGCGGGCGTGGCGCGCTTCCGCGTCTACCTCGACGGTGACTCGCTCTGGCTCACGATGAACGCGAGCTGGAACGGAACGCAGTGGGTGAAGCAGGCGACAGGCAACGCGGCCGCGCTCCGGCTGGGCCGGAATACCTTCGAGCTCGTTCATGAAGGAACGCCAGCGACGCAGTTCGCGCTGTGGACGCGCACATGGCGACTGCCCATCGACAGCAACGCGGTGAACTCGGCGTTCGAACTCGCCGGCTCCGTGCGCGAGACCGGCTACTGCGGGGCGAAGATGTACAACCCCACCGGTGCCGCGCAGTTCATGATGCTCGGGAACGTCGTGAACTTCCGCAGCCGTTTTCCCGCGGCGCCGTCGTCCATCACGCTGGCCGTGCGCGACTCGAGCGCGGGCGTCCCGACGACCCGCGTGCAGAACGTCACTCGCGATGGGTTCGCATTCACCATCGACGCCAACGTCGGCTCGAGCAACTGGTCGTTCTGGTACGGCGACTACACCGCTATCGCGTGAGGCACTGATGCCCATCGAAGAACTCACGAACGAAGAGGTGCTGCAGCGGTGCTCGCTGTGTCAGACAGCGACGCGCTCGAAGCTGGCGACGCTCTCCCTTGGCGTCGGGAGCACTGTCGCCGACGACCTGGACAGCCGCGTCGTGCGCCTGCCTCCCTGTCCCAAGTGCAAGGCAGAGGAGTTCCTCATTCGCTCCGAAGTCCCCCCGACCGCCGCGCCCACCACCTACGGCGACCTCCATCGCCTGCTCGTCGACCAACTCCACGCCTCGCTCGCGAAGCAGGGACGGTTCGACGCGCGGCTGAAGAAGGTGCCGACGCTGAGCGATCTCGACCCGACCGTGGTGAAGGCGTTCTTCCCCGACGGCCTCAAGCTGCTCATCGAGCCCCTCGAGAAACTCGAGCCTCCCCCGTGAGTTCATCATTCGACGTCGCCATCGCTTCTTCGACTTGAGCTGTCGTTGGAAGGAAGCGTGTATGGCTTTGCGAGCCGGGCGCGCCGAAGTCTCCCACCCGGGCGGAGCCGAACCATGAAGGTGAAGGAGTTGATGGAAGTACTGAAGGATCTCGAGCCCAACGCGGAGGTACTCATCGCGTCGCAGCCGAACTGGCCGTTCGAGATCGAGCTCTCCGGCGTGGTGACTCGCGCCGAGTGTGATGCTACCGACGAGGACGGTCGCGAGGAGCCGAGGCGCTCGGAGGCTGGTCTCTCACCCACCGACGTCTTCCTCGTCGAGGGCCAGCAACTTCGCTACGGCTCGAAGACGCCGTTCCGCATGGCAAGGAAGTACCGATGAACGAGGTGCTCGCCGACATCGCGAAGCGAGTGCTGAACGTCGAGACGCTCGAGACACGCAAGATGGACTCGCTCGACTTTCACGACGTGGCCGTATGGCAGCTGAAGAAGGCGCTCGAGACTGCCTACCGCGCCGGCGCCGCGTCAGTAGCTCCAACGAAGTGATCCCGAACACCCTCGGCTGCGAACGGGCCCGTGCCCGAGGGAGACGTGTACCCAGCGCCCGATGAGGTGATGAACATGGCAACGAAGGACAAGCTGGACGCGCTGCGACTCCC
>JBBRUE010001013.1:0-2366 GCA_038248085.1 Myxococcales bacterium
AAGGGCTCGATCACCTCGATCCAGGCCGTGTACGTCCCCGCCGACGACCTCACCGACCCGGCGCCCGCCACCACCTTCGCCCATCTCGACGGCACTATCGTTCTGTCGCGCGCCCTCACCGAGATCGGCATCTACCCCGCCGTCGACCCGCTCGACTCGACGTCCCGCATTCTCGACCCGCTGGTGGTCGGCGACGAGCACTACGCGGTCGCCCGCAAGGTGCAGTCCACGCTCCAGCGCTACAAGGAGCTCCAGGACATCATCGCCATCCTCGGCATGGACGAGCTCTCGGAAGACGACAAGCTGGTCGTCGCCCGCGCGCGCAAGATTCAGCGCTTCCTCAGCCAGCCGTTCAACGTCGCGAAGATCTTCACCGGCGCTGACGGCAAGGTCGTCTCCATCCCCGACACCATCCGGGGCTTCAAGGAGATCGCCGACGGCAAGCACGACGACCTGCCGGAGCAGGCGTTCTACATGGTCGGCAACATCGACGAGGCCATGGAGAAGGCGAAGAAGCTGGCGCAGGGATAACCGATGGCCAAGCTCAACGTCGAAATCGTCACCCCCGAACGGCGGCTCGCGCAGCTCAGCGCCGACGAGGTCATCGCGCCTGGCGCCGACGGGCTGTTCGGCGTGCGCCCCGGCCACACCGCGTACCTCGCGGTGATGCAGCCCGGGCCCCTCACCGTGAAGGAAGGCGCGACCCAGACCGTGTACTTCGTGTCGGGCGGCTTCGTGGAGGCCGGTCCGTCGGCGGTGCGCGTGCTGGCTGACGCTGCCGAGGTGGCCTCGGCCATCGACGTGCCCGCGGCGAAGAAGCGCATCGGCGAGGCCGAGACGCGACTCAAGACCTTCGAGGTCACCGACCCGCGGGCCGAAGCGCAGCGGCAGCTCATTCGCTGCGAGCAGAAGCGCATCGAGACCAGCACCTTGAAGTAACCGCTGCCCTCCCCCGCGAGCGGGAGAGGGTGAGCGGGTTCAGTTCACTTCTTCTTCTTCGCGGCCGGCTTCTTCTTCGGAGGAGCCGGCTTCTTCTTTTTCGCCGGCGCCTTCGTGGCCTTCGCCTTCGCGGCGGGCTTCCTGGCCTTCGCCTTCACCTTCGCGGCGACCTTCTTCTTCGGCGCGGCCTTCTTGGCGGCCTTCGCCTTCGACTTCGACTTCGGCGCGGCCTTCACCGCCGGGGCGCTCGCGTCGAGCACTTCGCGGACCTGCACTGCCGCCTCCTGGGCCCAGTCGAGCCGCAGCGCGCCGCTCCGCGCCAGGGCGCTGAGCACGTCGGCCTTGGGCGGGCTGTCGGTGGACACCACCCCGCCGGTGCCGGTGGACAGCGTCGAGCGCACCAGCGACTCGAGCGCCGCGCGGCCGTTCACCACGCGCTCGACCTCCTTGTAGCGCGCCGCGAGCGCGGCCCCGGCCTTCGCGCGGAGCTCGACCACCGCCTCGCGCGAGAACGAGCCGTCGTCGGCCGCCACGTCATCCACGTCTTCGGGCCGAGGCCCGTCCCACACCGTGAGCGATTCTGGTTCGACGCTCAGGGCGATACGGTTGAGTGCGAGTTGCAGCGTGGTCACCGCTTCGATTTCCCCGCGCAACGTCTGGAGCGTCTGGCTGTTGATCTGGCTGTGCATATGTCGCCTCCCGGTCGTGGACTCTACGCTGTAGGGTGCCGCGAATGTTCGAGCTGTTTCACGCCATCTCGGATGCCAGCAGCGCGAAGGTGCGCAAGTACGTGGTGGACCACGAGCTGGGCGAGGCCGTCCGCTTCCGCAACGTGACCTACGACGAGGTGCAGCACGATCTCGCCGCGCGCGGTGGCTCGGGCGCGCCCGCCCTGTGGGACGGGGAGAAGTTGATCACTGGCGCCGACGCGATCATCGCGCGGCTGAAAGCCCACGCAGACGTGGGCCGGGAGTCCTGATGCTGATTCACCTGCGGGCCTTCGCGGAGGCCCTCTTCTCGAATGAAGAAGGCGCACCGCCGGCCGACCGCATCGACTGGTTGATGGGCGAGATGGGTGACTACCTCGATCGCGCCGGTCCTGCCGCGCGGTTCATCTTCGGGCTCTCGCTCTACGTGGTGGCGATCGCCGCGCCGCTCTTCATTCGCCGGCTGCCGATGCTCGGCTCGCTCGAGGTCCCCGAGCGCGTCCGTGCGCTGACCCACATGGAGGAGTCGTTCGCCTCCGCGCCGGTGCTCGCGGTGAAGGCCTTCCTCTGCGTCGTCTACTACGAGCACCCCGAGGTCCAGCGCGAGTGCGGCCACGTCGGGCACTCCACCTTCCCCATGGAGCTGAAGCCATGAGCTTCCATGACGGAGCGTTGCACCGGGGCCCGTTGATGTTGGACGCGGACGTGGTGGTGGTCGGC
>JBBRUE010001014.1:0-2366 GCA_038248085.1 Myxococcales bacterium
GGAGACGAGATCAGCGTCGTCGTCGAGGGCACCGCCTTCCTCAAGCACATGGTGCGCAACTTCGTTGGCACGCTGATGGACGTCGGGCGCGCCCGACAACCACCCACCTGGGTGAAGGACGTACTGCAGTCGCAGGATCGGACCAAGGCGGGCTCCACGGCCCCCCCGCATGGCCTCTGTCTCGAAGAGGTCTTCTATGGTGACGGCGGCCCCCGGGAGAGCGACGCGCATGACGACTGACGCCCCAAAACGAACCGTGAGTCTCTTCGCGAAGGCCGAGGCGGGGTCGCGGCAGCTCGTGCTGCAGATCGGCCTGGGCATGGTCAGCCTTATCGTCGGCAGCATCCTCGCCGCGGGCGCCACCCCGCGCATCGGCGAGCGACTGGGGCCGATGGAGAGCGAGTCGATGGCGTGGGCGCTCGGCTGGGTGCTGCAGCGCCTGTGGCTGTTCGCCGTGTTACCGCTCTTCGGTGCGGTGATCGGCCGGTTCACCGAGATCACGCCGCTGCGGTTTGCGCTGACCGCGGGGCTGGCCGGCGAGATCTTCTCGCTGCTGCTCACGGCGGGAATCAACGGGTTCGATTACCTCCTGGGGGATCCGAAGGAGGTGATCGCGCAGGTGCTCACGCTCTTCGTAGGCCTGGCGATCACCATGAGCGCCGTCATGGCGGGTCAGTCGGCAGCGGCCGAGGGGCAGGCCGAGGCCGACGTGATCGCCCAGAAGAGGAAGGCCGAGTACGCGGAGTTCCTCGCCGCGGCCGAGGGGAAGGGGGCGGGTGCTCCACCGGAGCCAGCACCGGCTCCGATCGGGGCGACCCCCGGAGCGCCCTCGGGCGCGGCGCCGCCGACCGATCCGCAGAATCCACCTTCGTCGGCGCCGGCCGACTCCGAGCCGAAGCCCCCGAGCGTGGCGTAGCCCCGAAGGTCGGGCTGAAGTCGCGAGGTCGGTTGCCTGCGCTTCAGCGCCGGAGCCGACCCGCCATCAAGGCGAGCGTGGTCAGGGCGCCCAGGAGCAGGGTCCCGATCCACACGAACGCCCACAGCCGCGCCGTGGCGGTGACCCAGGTCGGTCGCTGCCGGGCCTCTTCCGGGCGCGCGATGCAGCCTTCGCAGAGGGGCGGCGTCCCCAGCGAGCCGCACCGGGCGCACAGGAAGGTGCCGCAGCGTTCGCACGCCGCCACGGCCGCGAGTTCATGCACCGGGCACACCGCCCCGTCGGGGATGACGCCGCTGGGGACCGTCTCGTCGAGGACCAGCTTCGAGTCGACGAGGTAGGTGCGCGCTGCCTCGAACTCCTCGGTGGGTACGGCGACCTCGCTCTCGAACCCGCCGATGATCAGCATCAGCCCGCTGGCCTGCGGCGAGCCGAGGACGCGGGGATGAAACCCGGCCCCCTCGAGCTGGGCGCGCACGAGCTCGGTCTCGGTGCCCTGGGTGCTCTTGAAGACGGTCTTCAACACGAACAGGTCACTTCACCCGTCACGGTGAGCTGCACGCAGCGCAGCTGGCAGTCGCCGAGCTCGGTCATCAGGTAGCTCCGCTTCGAGCTGCAAGCGGCCCTTGGGAGCCAGAGCGGCCCTCCGGGGCAGCTGTCGGCGCCGCCCCATTCCTGGAAGAGGTCGAAGCCCGCGTCGGTACGCTCCCAGTTCGAGTACTTCCCTGCGCACGTGTAGTCGGGCAGCGTGGCATCGAGCGAGGGCACGAGCTGGCGCTCGACTTCCTCGAGCACGCCGCCGTCGACCCGGGGGCCGTACTTGGCCTGGCGGGCGATGGTGAAGACGACGCCGCCGTCCTCGCGAATGCCGAAGAACTGGGTGCCGGCGTCCCCGGTGAAGCGCAGGGGCGAGCAGTCGTCACTCGAGCTGATCACCTCGAAGCGCACCAGCTTGCCGGCCAGGTCCTCTTCGATCGGGTCGTGGCAGGCGGGGAAGACCAGGACGAGCCAGAGAAGAGGGCGCACGGTGAGACCCCGCAAAAAGAAAGGGGGAATCGGCTTTCACCGATTCCCCCTGTGCCCAGGAGAGGACTCGAACCTCCACGCTGTTGCCAGCACTAGACCCTGAATCTAGCGCGTCTACCAATTCCGCCACCTGGGCGAAGGCCGTGGCTCAATACGTTTCGCAGACGTGAGTGTCAACGCCCGCCTGACGTCTCACGCGAACTTCTTCGGGGGCCAGGTGCCGGCGGCCTCGAGGGACCTCCGGACGTCGGGGTTCTCGTCCATGAAGGCCTTGAGCGATTCCTCGGTAATCCACACCTCGAGATCTTCGCTCTGCACTTTCGCCTGGCACCCCAATCGGGAAGTCGCGCGCACATCGAACGCGAGATCCAATCGGTCCATTTCCATGTCGTCCTGCTCGGGGAGA
>JBBRUE010001015.1:0-2362 GCA_038248085.1 Myxococcales bacterium
CTCGACCGCCACCAACATCAGCCGTCAGCTCGGCGGTAACATGGCCGAGATGTACGAGACGCTGTCGACCACCATCCGCGAGCGGTTCCGCCTCGAGGGCAAGATCGACGCCCTTACCGCGCAGGGCAAGCTGCAGGGCTGGGTGGTGTCGGCGATGCCGCTCATCCTCGGCGTGGTGCTCAACTACATGCGCCCCGACCTGATGGGCCCGATGCTCGACCACATCTTCGGTTACATCCTGGTCTTCGTGATCATGGTCATGGAGATCATGGGCGTGCTGATCATTCGCCGCATCACCAACATCGATATCTGAGGGTGCACCCGTGAACATGCCTGAACTCTGGGTCACCGTGCTGATGGGCGTCGCTGCCGTGCTCTTCGCCGGCGGGGCTGGCATGGCGGGCCTCGGCGTCTCCAACTTCGTCTCTCCGTTCCTCGTCGAAGTGAAAGAGGAATCGGCCGGCGGCGTCGCCGGTGCCGGCTCCGTCGTCGTGCGCAAGCTGGGCGTCATCAACCGCAAGTTCATGTGGCCCGGCTACGAAGACAAGATGCGCCGCAGCCTGATCAAGGCCGGCGAGCCGAAGACCTACAAACCCGAAGACGTCATGGCGTTGCAGGAGATCGGGTTCTTCGTCGGCCTGCTCTTCGGACTGGTGCTGTGCAGCGCCATCGACTTCAACCTCGCGTGGTCGCTCGTCGTCGCGCTGATCGGTCTCTTCTACCCGCTGATCTGGGTCAACGATCAGGTCAACAAGCGCCACCTGCAGATCAGCCGCGCCCTGCCGTTCAACCTGGACCTGCTCACCCTGTCGGTCGAGGCCGGCCTCGACTTCACTGCCGCGCTCGCCAAGGTGGTCGAGAAGGGCAAGGCGGGCCCGTTGCGCGAAGAGCTCGCCCTCGTGCTCAAGCAGCTCAAGATGGGCAAGACGCGTGAAGAGGCGCTCAAGGGCATGATCGCCCGCGTCGATCTCCCCGCCCTCAGCCAGTTCGTCACGGCGCTCATCCAGGCCGACAAGATGGGCACCTCGCTGGGCAAGGTGCTCCGCATTCAGTCGACGCAGCTGCGCATCGAACGCACGCAGCGCGCCGAGAAGCTGGCCAACGAAGCACCGGTCAAGATGCTGTTCCCGCTCATCGCGTGCATCTTCCCCACCGTGTTCATGGTGCTCTTCGGGCCGATCGTGTTCGCGTTCATGTACGGAAACATCGGGGCCTGATCGATGCCTCCTCCTCCCGCTGGAAGACCGCCGCCTCCTCGCCGTGCCACGGGCGTCGCGCCCGCTGCGCGCCCCCCCACCGGTGCGTCGCCCGCCGTGCGCCGTGCGCCCGCCCGCGCGGCGAAGCCGGCTTCGAAGCTGATCGCCCAGGCGGGCCCGGCCTCGGGCCAGGAGTTCGTTCTCGAGGGCGACGAGCTGGTGATCGGCCGCGCCGCCGACAACCCGGTCTCGATTCCGGACACCTCGGTCAGCCGCAAGCACGCGCTGGTGCGCAAGACGGCCGACGGCTGGGCGGTCAGCGACCTCGGCTCGGGCAACGGCACGATGCTCAACGGCGAGGCCATCGCCGACGAGACGCCGTTGAGTGAGGGCGATGTGATCACCCTGGGGGACAGCGAGCTTCGCTATTCAGGTGGGAGCAGGGGCCCGGTCGCCGAGGAGCCCACTTCCGAGTCGCCGTCCGGTGGTCGCCGGCCCCCGGTGCGGACCGCGCGCAACGGCGGCGGTGCCATCGAACGTTCTACCGGCCGCGGGCGCCCGGTGCGCACCTCGCGCATGGCGGAGGACCCCGAAGAGGCGAAGAAGAAGCGCCGCAAGGCCTTCCTCATCGTCGGCGGCTCGCTGGTGGTGATCATGGCGCTGCTCGTCGGTTGGAAGGCGATCGACAACAAGCGCGCCGTTGCGCGGCGGGCCAACGAAGTCGCCAGCCGCGAACACCAGGGCGCCATGGCCGACCTCTTCAAGGAGGCCAAGACCCTCGTCCGCCAGGGCAAGTGGACCGAGGCCCGCGCCAAGCTCGAGGAAATCCAGACCGAGGATCCCGAGTACGAGACGCGGCAGGTCGAGAACTACATGAAGATCGCCGACACCGAGATCCCCAACCAGGGGCTGCTCGTCCAGGCGAACGAGTTCATCGCCAAGGGGGAACTCGGCAAGGCCGCCGCCACCCTCGCCAAGGTGAAGACCACCACCCAGGAAGCCGCCGTCCGCACCGCGAAGGACGCCCTCGACGCGAAGGTGCTCGACAAGATGGGCGAGGCCCGCACCCTGGCCGCGTCCGCCAGCGACCTGGCGAAGATGGAGCAGCTCAAGGCAACCGCCGAAGACATCCTTCTGGTGCGCGTCGATGACCGGGAGGCGTCCGA
>JBBRUE010001016.1:0-2355 GCA_038248085.1 Myxococcales bacterium
CTTCTCCTCGTCGCAGAGGTAGTGGACCACCTCCATCGGGGTGAGGTTCTTCTTCGCCGCCAGCGCGAGGACTTCTTGCGCCACCCGCGCCATGCCCGGCAGCTTTAGCCACCGCAGCTTCTCGAGGAGCAGCGAGAGCTCATCATCGTTCTTCCTGGTCATGGCTTCTCCGTGTCGGGCGGCGCGCCCGGGTCGAGCATTTTTCGAGGGGACGGGTTGTCGTAGTGCGCGAGGTCCGGCTCGGAGAGGCGGATGCCGTCGAGCTCCTCGTTGCCGAGCCGCAGCGGTTCAGGCCCGGGAGACAGCCCCTTCGTGTGACGCAGGACGTACTCGACGTACTCGGCGCCGACGTGGCCGGTCGCCATCACTTCGGCGATGGCCTCGCGCGTGGGCGTGTCGCCCCACAGCTCGCTCAAGAGCACGAGTCGTTGAATCTCTTTGCGCAGCGAGCGCCCGTTCGCCGCGAGGATCTTGAAGTACTCGGCGGCCACGCCACCGAGGCTCTGTAGTTCTGCGGGCAGCGCTCCCGCCGCGGCGCGGGGCTTGGTCTCGAGCAGGCCCTGCTCGTGTGAGTCGTCCTTCACCTCCTGGCCCACGCCCCAGCAGCGATTGTGGATGGCGACGCGCTTCGTCTCGAGCCACACCGAGACTTCCTGCTCGTTGCCGCGGACCAGCACCCCCTGCTCGCTGAGCCTCCAGGGCACGCTGTATTCGTTCCGGTCGAAGACGACTCGAAACGTCTTCGACGCGCTGGTGCTGAAGAGGTCGTCTGTGTCGAAGGGGCGCGCGGGGACGCGCTCCAACTTCCCGCGCTCCTCGTGCTTGAAGACGAGCGCGGGCACTTTCCCCGTCTCCTCGTGGATGCGGTTGTTGGCGATCTCGTCCCGCCACTTCGCCGCCTGTGCGTTGAGCATGAAGAGGTCCGTCGGGCGGCGCCCCGGCCAGAAGCGACTGCGGATGAAGCCGATTGGCCTCTCGACGTATGGCTTCTCGGTTGGCCGCCGTGGGGTGCAGGCCTGCACGCCAAGCCCGCGGGCCTTCGCGTACTCGAGGAAGCGTGGGTTGAAGACGGGCGTGTGTCCCGCGCGCTCCTTCACCACCGTGCCCATGTTGTCGAAGACATCGACCAGGGTCCGGCCCCCAAAGAAGCGCAGCGCCGCCTCCATGCAGCGAAGGAAGCTGCCCATCGCCTGGCTCACGGTGAAGACGAGGAAGAGGTAGCGCGAGTAGGCCAGCGCGGCCACGAAGGCGCTGACTCGCCGGGCGCACCCAGGAATCGCGTAGCCGAAGTCGGCCCAGTCCACCTGCAGCATCCGCCCCGGCCCGTAGCTGCGCGTGAAGAAGGCTTCCTGTTTCGGCCGGGGCCGCAGCACTCGCAGGCGATCTCTGACGACCGTGATACCGCCCTGGTAGCCAGCCTCGCGAAGTCGATCGAGCATCGCCGGCGCGCGAATGTCCGCGCAGTCGTTGAGCGTCATGCGCATCGCATCTTCGTACGGCGCCAGAATCGAGGTGCGTTGCTGTGCCACCGCGGCCGCCTTGGCCTTCGACTTCTTCGCCAGGCCCAACAGCTTGCGCACCTTCTTGCGGCCCAGCTTCGTCGCGCGCGCGATCGCCCTGATGCCCTTGCCCTCCGTCAGGTGCAGCCGCAGCACCTCGGCCATCTGTATGGCGCGTTCGTCATCAGCCGACGTCATGACGTGTCCCCCTCGCGCCAGTCGTCGAGTCCGACCACCCGGCGGACAATCCCTTTTCGAGCACACCCCGGGCACGCCACCTCCGTGCCCAGCCATCTCTCGGCCTCGGCAAGCAAGCTCGGCCAGACGACGAGGAGCCACTCCACCTGATTGTCTGTGCCCGGCTCTTCATCGCGTTTCTCCTCGACGGCGCGCTCGAAGGGCGCCGCCGCAGAGACAATCTGTAGCTCGCCGTGTGCAGCCTCGAGGCGGCGATCACCCACGCGCTCAAGGCGTCGACGCTCACGCCGCTCGATCTCCTCGTCACGGTGCTGCTCGCGACCCTCGGGCGAGTCGCGGTACTTCTTCCGGGCCCGCTGCTCGCGCTCCTCGGTCGCTTCGGTGGCGCACGCCTCGCTGCAGTAGCGGCGCCCGGGCTCGAGCCCTCGGCAGTAGAAGAAGCCCTGCTGGCAGCGCTTGCAGGGCCGGTAGAAGAGGACGTCCCGCGACACCTCGTTGAGCGGACGAAGGTTCGACACCGACAGGGACTCGGGCGATCATCAGCCCGAGACAAAGCGGCGCACCCGCTGGGTGGCTCGGGTCTAGTCCGAGCCGCCCGTCTCGTTCGCTCGCCGTCAGCTTCCGACTGAAACGTTGACTCGGAAGTTTTCGGTCGCGC
>JBBRUE010001017.1:0-2354 GCA_038248085.1 Myxococcales bacterium
ATGGGAGGGGCGTCAATTTGAAGATCGGCGCGTCACTTGGTCTTGAGGGACACCACGCCGTCCCAGTCAGCGGGGGGCGGGTTGGTGCGGAAGACCTCGAGCTCGCTCAGGTAGTTGCGGGTCGGAGCGTCGCCGGGCCACAGGGCGAGCACTTCCTTGAACAACCGCTCGGCCTCGTCGAAGCGGCGCTGGGTCGAGGCCACCAGCGCGGCCTCGAAGGCGGCGATCGCCTTGCCGTCGACCTCGGTGGGGAGCCCCAGCCCGCGCAGCTCGAAGATGCCCACCGGCACCTTCTTGCCCTTCACCCGCACCGCGCCGAGGCGCCGGGTGACGATGCCGTCCTTCACCGCGGCCCGGGTCCACTCCGAGATGATGATGCGGGTGTCGTATTCCTTGTTGGTGCCCTCGAGGCGGCTGCCGAGGTTCACCGAGTCTCCGAGCACGGTGTAGTCGACCCGCACGTCAGACCCCATGTTCCCCACCACCATCGCGCCGGTGTTGATGCCGATGCCGATCTCCAGCTCCGGGTAGCCAGACTTGCGCCAGTGGGCCTTGAGCTCCTCGAGGCGCTCGAGCATGTGCACCGCCGCGCGGCAGGCCCGCAGGGCGTGATCGGGCTGATCGAGGGGGGCGTTCCAGAAGGCCATCACCGCGTCGCCGATGTACTTGTCGAGGGTGCCCTTCTCGTCGAAGACGATCTGGGTCATCGGCGAGAGGTACTCGTTGATGAAGTCGGCGAGCTTCTCGGGCGACATGTGCTCGGAGATCGAGGTGAAGCCGCGAATGTCCGAGAAGAGCACCGTCATCTCGCGCTTCTCGCCGCGGTTGAGCCGCTCGGGGTTCTCGAGGGCGACGTCCATCACGTCTTCCCCGAGGTAGCGGCTGAAGGTGCTGCGCATCTTGAGCTTCTCGCGGTCGACCGAGAGGTACCCGAGGAACACGGTGCCGAAGGCGACCACCACCAGGTGCAGCGTGGGGACGACCCAGTTGAGCTTGAGCCCCGCCGAGAACAGGCCGAAGGTCAGCGCGCTGAAGCCGGCGATCACCAGCACCAGCAGCGCCATCTTCCCCACGAAGGAACCAATGCGCGGGGTGACCACCGACATCGCGAGGCCGAGCACCAGCATCAGCCCCAGCTCGAAAAAGAGGAGCCACGACGGGCGGTCAAGGAAGTCGCCCTTCAGCGCGTTCGAGACGATCGAGGCGTGGGTGAAGACTCCGGAGGTGAACTCGGAGAACGGCGTGACGCGCTGGTCACCGCTGCTGCCGATGATGGTGACGCCGACGAGCAGCGCCTTGCCCGCCAGCGCGGCCCGATCGACCTTCCCGTCGAGCACGTCCACGATGCTGACCCGGTGGAACGACTTGTAGTCGCCAGGGTAGTTGATCAGCGTCATCGGGCTCTCGGACTCGATCGGCACCACCACGTCACCGGCCGGGCCCACCAGGCGGACCGCCGCGAGCTTGCCATCGCTGACCACGGGCACGATCTGCGCGTCGAGCTGCCGGGCAGTCACCTGCAGCGCCAACGAGGGCAGCAGGCCGGGCGGCTCGGTGAGGCGCACCAGCAGCGGTGAGCGCCGGATGGTGCTGTCGATGTCGGGGATGGTGACGAAGTGCCCCAACGGGGACCCGGTCGACGCGAAGCGGGGCAACGGGGCGAGCACGCCGACGTAGGGGTAGGCCTCCACGCCGTCGAGCGGGAAGGTGGAGCCCTTCGTCTTCCCGGGGATGGTGGTGATCACCGAGCCCTGCGCCGCCACGCGCCACGCCTCGCGCTGCACCGAGGTGAACGACGCGGCGTCGGTGGCACCGAAGGGGATCGCGCCCTGGACGATGCGCGGGCCCGCCTTGCGGAACACCGCCTCGAGGCGCTCGTCGGCGGTGTGGAGCGTGCGATCTTCGAGCTCGGCCTTCAGGGGGGCGAGCTGTTCTGGGAGGCCCGGCACGGCCTGCAGGGTCTCGAGCCATGCTCGTTCCCGCGGGTTGACGTGGGACTCGTCGGTGAAGGCGATGTCGAGGCCGATCACCCTGGCGTCGGCGTCGAGCAGCTGATCGAGCGCCTGGGCGAGGAGTTCCCGCGGCCAGGGCCACAGGCCGTACCGCTGGGCCCCGCGCTCATCGATCTCCACCACCACCACGTCGGGGTGGGCAGGCCGGGCCCCCCGCATGCGAAAGAGCTGCGTCATGACGCGGCCATCGAGGTTCTGCATCAGCCGGTGCAGCACCCCGTCGTTCTCGGTCAGCCCCATCAGGGGCGGGGAGGTCCGCACGTGGATCGTGCCGAACACCGCGAAGGCCAGGAGGGCCAGCAACACGTAGCGTCGCTTCGAGAGCAGTTTTCGCATGCGCGC
>JBBRUE010001018.1:0-2342 GCA_038248085.1 Myxococcales bacterium
GCAAGGGCGGCGCGATGGCCTGCACCGCCATCCCGATGGACGCCTCGCTCGCCGCGCTGGGCCTCGGGCTCCTCGCCCTGGCTCGCCGCCGCCGCAGCTGATGCGAACGGAAACTCAGAGCTGAAGTCGAGCCCCTCGTCGGCGATCGCTGACGGGGGGCTCAGTCGTTGAGTAGATTCGTGAAGTTGGCCGGATAACGAGAGCGAGGTCGTCCTTGAACCCTCATCGAGCTTCCCTGTTGGCAGTCCTGATCGCGACGGGTTGCAGTGATGCCCTGGTCGAGAAGCGCCAGGTCGAGGACATCAACGTCGACGACCGTCTCGCCGTGTCGGGGCGCGTGTGCACTGCGCCTCCCGACCCGTCTGGGTTCCCGGTCAAGGTGGTGCTGATCGTCGACCAGTCCGGTTCGATGTGCATTTCCGACCCGCCCGGCAGCCAGGAGTCAGTCGGCTTCTGCGAGATGTACGGGACCGTGCCTCCCGGCGTGACCCAGCCCGCCCGCGTGCGCGCCGTCAACCGGCTGCTCCAGCAGTTCTCGCTGGCGCCCAACGTCCAGGTCGCGCTCGTGCCCTTCGAGACGAACGTCAAGGGCGTGTGGCCCGGCGCGGCCGGTGCGGGTGGCCAGCGTTTCGCGAAGCCCGACGCCACCCTGACCGCGCGGGTCAACACGCTGCAGGCCGAGCTCGGCAAGGGCACCGACTACCAGGGTGCGCTCTCGTACGCCTATTCGCTGATCGCCAGTGACATCGTGGCCACCGAGGCGACGACGCCCGAAGTGCTCCCCCGCACGCGCTACGTGGTGGTGTTCCTCACCGACGGCGTGCCGTTCCCCAAGTGCGCGGCGAACGACAACCTCACCCAGTATGCGGACGACTTGAACCCCGACCTCACGTGGGCCGACTCGTACGGCGCGGGCGACTTCTGCAATCTGATCGACCCGATGGACCCGGACGCGATCACCGGCTTCGTGAAGGGCACCGATCGCAACCAGAACTACCAGCTCTTCAGCTACGTGAAGCAGATCACCGACCTCAAGGACCAGTACAACATCGGCGACATCCGCCTCCACACGGTCCTGATGTTTAACGAAGAGGCGGTGCGCAACTGCGGCCCCATCTGCCAGGACGTGTACGGCCAGTACGTGCGCTGGCCGGGCCCGACGCCGGTGGCGGACGGACCGACGGCGGCCAAGAAGATCGCTGGCTGGCTGCTCCAGCAGATGGCCCAGCGCGGCAACGGCGTGTACCAGGAGTTCAGCAACTTCGCCGGCCTCGCCCAGTTGAACCTCGGCGCGCTCGACTACTCGTCGCTCGCCTCACGCAACGTGATGAAGTCGTTGATGGTGCAAGCCCTCTCGAGCGAGCCCGGGGTCGCCAGGCGGGAAGTCGACACCGACGGTGACGCCCTGACCGACGAGTTCGACAACGACTTCAGCCACAAGACGAACCGGTTCTTCGCGGACACCGACGACGACGGCTTCGACGACACCTTCGAGGTGCGCCACTTCGACGACGGCTTCCGGCCGGACACCAAGGACGGACGCGGGTGTGACCCCGCTTCGCCCCTGACCCCGATGTGCCGCGTGCGTGACACCGACGGCGATGGGTTGTCCCAGTTCGCCGAGGAATACCTCAAGACCCGGCCCACGCTGGTGGACTCCGACGGCGACGGCGTGCCCGACGGCCTGGAGGTGCGCTACGGCCTCGACCCCAACCAGCGGAGCATCGCGGGCATCGACACCGACGGCGACGGGACCTCCGACGCCGAGGAGTTCCGCATGGGCAGCAATCCTGTCAGCCGTGACCGGCCCTTCCAGGAGAAGGGGGCCTACCAGTACGCGATCACCTCCGAGACGATGAGCGACAAGCGCGTCTGCTACGACTTCAAGGTGAGCAACCTCCAGATGGTGACGCCTCCCAACCGCGCCGGGCTGACCCAGGGCTACAACCTCTTCAAGGTGTGGTTCGCCGAGGCGCCCGAGAGCGGCGTGGCGACCGACTACGGGGTGTGGAAGGCGGCGTGCTTCTGGGCCCAGTACGACCCGCCGTCGGTGCGCGTGCCCGCCGGCCCCGAAGTGCCCCCGCTCACCAACTCGAACTTCCGGCCGCCGCAGCAGCTCTCGACGCCCGCCCAATATGACGTCGACTGCCTCGGCGTCTCGCCCTCCCGGGGTACGCCCTGATGTCTTCGATGCAGCCGCTGCGAATCGGCCTGGCGGCGTTCGTCGTCAGCGCCGTCTTCACCGCGTGTACGAATACGTATCTCTATGACGAGCGGCGCGATGACCAGCTGCCCCGCGATCGCACGTTGACCTTCGAGGGCAAGTTCTGCACGCCTTCGCC
>JBBRUE010001019.1:0-2337 GCA_038248085.1 Myxococcales bacterium
ACATGCGCGCGGGGGCCGAGGTGATGCTGGCCGCGCTGCAGCACGCGCCCTCGGGCGGAGACGTGCTCACCGAGGCGCGCGCCCACCTGGCGGGCCTCGGCGAGCCGGTGTCGTGCGTCGTCGAGGGTGACAGCGCCGCTGTGGGCAAGACGCTGGGCGAGCTGAACCTGCGCGGGCTCACCGGCGCCACGGTGCTCGCGATTCACCGCGCCGGGGGTGACGTCGTGCTGCCGACGGCCGGGGAGCGCCTCGCCCGGGCTGACGTCTTGGCGCTGGCAGGCACCGCTGCGTCGATGGCGGCCGCGAAGTCGCTGCTGGCCGTCAGGGCGGGGTGAGGCACACCCACGCGGCACGAAGGGTCGCGTGCGACCCCGCGCTGACAAACCAGCGAGCGCGGCGCGGTGGGAGTAGAGCTTCAGAGAAGTGATCAGCCGACTCCTCCGGTGGATTGATTCGAGTGCGGCCGGCCAGGGCCTGGTGCAGACCGCGCGTGTTCGCGGCCAACACGTCGCCGGCCTCGCGGCGGTGGTGCTCGGGCTCCCCTTCAGCGTTTTCTTCCAGGCGATGGGCGTCCGGTGGGCAATGCCGCTGCTGCTGCCGCTGTGTGCGCTGTCGGTGGCCAGCCTCGTGTTCTTCACGCGGCGGGGCCGCCCGGTGCTGGGCGCGCGCCTCATCTCGGTCTGCACGTTCTTCTTCATCGCGCTGTCTCTGGTCGCGCGCGGCGGCATGTTCAGCAACGCCGCAGCGTGGTTGCTCATCGCACCGCTGTTCGCGACCTTCCTTGCGGGGCCTGGCCTGGGGGTGAGCTCCTCGGTCGCGACCGCGCTCACCTACGTGCTGGTGTGGGCGGCACCCGAGCTGGGCTTCTCGCTGCCGCCCCCGCTCCCGCCTGAAGTGCTGCGGTGGATGCCGTTGATCGACTACCCGCTCATCGCGCTGCTGCTCGGCGGCATGCTCGCGGTGCAGTCAGGGCTCTGGGAACGCGCCGAGAAGGAGGCCCTCGACGCCGCGCACGCCCGGTACATCTTCCTCGCCACCATGAGCCATGAGATCCGAACGCCGCTCAACGGCGTCCTCGGGCTGACCGAGCTGTTGCTCGACACCCCGCTGTCGACCGAGCAGCGCGAGCTCGCCTCGACCGTCCAGCGCTCCGGCGCCCTGCTCCGCTCGGTGCTCGACGACGTGCTCGACTACTCGAAGATCGACTCCGGTCACCTCGAGGCGGAGTCGTTGCCGCTCGACCTCCACGTGCTCTGCGGCGACCTCGTCCGGCTCTGGGGAGGCTCGGCCCGTGAGCGTGGCCTCGAGCTGGCCGCCGACTTTGCGGTGGACGCACCTCGATGGGTGATGGCCGACCCGAACAAGCTCAAGCAGATTCTCGGCAACCTCGTGTCGAACGCACTCAAGTTCACGCCCCGCGGCGGGGTGTACCTCGAAGTGCCGGTCGCACCCGAAGGCCAGCTCCTGGTGCGCGTGCGCGACACCGGCATCGGGATGACGTCCGTGCAGCTCGAGCGCATCTTCGAGGCCTTCGTGCAGGGCGACGACAGCACCACCCGGCGCTTCGGCGGCACGGGCCTGGGCCTGGCCATCTGCCGGCGTCTGGGGCGGTTTCTCGGCGGCGAGGTGTCGGTGGTTTCGGTGCCCGGCCAGGGGAGCACCTTCACGCTGCGCCTGCCGCTGGTGCCAGCGGCCCCGCTCGTCGAGGCCACGGCCGCGCCACTCGAGGCGGTCGACCTTCACGGGCTGCGCGTGCTCGTGGCCGAAGACAACGCCGTCAACCGCCTCGTCATCTGCCGGCTGCTCGAGAAGCACGGCGTCGAGGTGCGGACCGCGGCCGACGGTGAAGAGTGCGTGCAGCAGTGGAAGGCGGAGCCCACCGATCTCATCTTGATGGACTGCCAGATGCCCGGCTGCGACGGGTACGAGGCCACGCGCCGCATTCGCCAGCAGGGCGGCGTGCTGCCCATCATCGCGCTGACCGCCAACGCCATGGCCGGCGACCGTGCGCGCTGCCTCGACGCGGGCATGAACGAGCACCTGGGAAAGCCCATCGACCCCTCCGCGCTGGCCACCGTGCTGCACACCTGGGTGCCGCGCGCTCGGGCGGCCTGAGCTCTCGAGGAGCTCGAACCCTGCCGCCTGGGGCAGCGAGTAGACTGTCGGCAGCCGCAGCGGCACCGTGACGGCGGAGGAGGTCGCGCCCCGAGTCGGGGTACTTCTCGAAGTCGGGCACGATGGGGAACATCGTCATCGATGCCGCCGAGCCCTTGAACCAGCTCGCGCCAGCCGAGGCGACGCAGGCCGCGCCGAGCCGGGCCATCGACGCGCCGCGGG
>JBBRUE010001020.1:0-2334 GCA_038248085.1 Myxococcales bacterium
GCTCGATGACCAGCTTCACCTGCTGCACTGCGCGCTCCGAGAGGACCATCGCGGGCCCCGCAGTGGTGGGGGTGGAGGTGGTGGACTTCGCAGGAGCGGACTCGGTGACGGCGGCGGCGGAGGTATCCATGGCGTTCTCCATATAACGGGGTCCCTGTGGGAGGCCAGCAGGGCTACTTCTTCTCGATGCCGGACGAGACGTCGACGGGCCACTCGATGTTCTTGGCGCCCTCGCTGAAGGTCACGGTGAAGGGCACCGGCGAGCTGAGCTGGTCGGCGCGCACCTCGAGCTGGTGGGTGCCGGGGAAGAGCCAGAGGTTCACCCCCACCTGCCCGAGCTTGTAGTTCCCCCGCCAGACGGTCGCGTTCTTGAGGGCCGGCGTCGGCTTGATGCGAACGGAGCTCTCTTTGAAGGTCTTGCTGACGAGCTTGAGCTCGTTGGGCTGGCCGTACTCGATGAGCTCTTCGTAATAGATGCCGCGGTCGTCGTTGACGAGGCGCACGGTGTCGCCCACGAAGGCGCCGGACTGTTCGTCGATCGGCGTGCGGCCCAGCTCGAGGGGCTGGCGGCTCTTGACGCCCGGCGGCGGGGCGATGGTCACCATCACCGGCGGGTTCGACTTCACCGAGATGCGCACCGGCACGCCGTCTTCCGAGAGGCCGTTCTTCTTGAGCAGGCCCAGCAGCGTGTCCTTGAAGACGAACACCAACACCAGCGACGCGGCGAGGACCAGGACCGAGATGAGCGCCTTGAGACGCGATTGCTGCCGCGCCCTCAAGCCCCTGACGTCGACCAGCTTGGAGATGCCGTCCTGGGAGGGCGCGGGCATCGAGGCGCGAGAACGACGGGGTGTCGCGGCGGGCATCGCCGACCCGGTCGCGGTGCGGCGCTTGAGCTGGCCGGTGGAGCGGCGCGGCGGTTCCTCGTCTTCCTGCGGCCGCGGGAGCGCCTTGCCCAGCCCGGTGGAGGTCTTCTTCTTCGGCCGCGGCCGGTCCTGCTCCGCGTCGTCATCGACCTGGTCCTCCGGGGCCATGCGGGTCATCTCGGGGCGCGACGAGCGGGAGGCGATGGTGGCCTCGTGCTTCTTCGCCGGGCTGACGTAGCGGCGGCTGGGCACGACGGTCCCAGCAGGCAGATCGTAGCCCCCGCGCGGGTTGTGGCCGGCCTCGTCCTGGCCCTCCTGGAGATCGTCCGGCGCGAGGGTCGACTCGTCGTCCTCCTCCGCGTCCTCCTCGATGGTCATGCTCGGGTTGGCCCGCACCTGCGACGGCGGGGGCGGTTGCGGAGGCGGTGTGACGCGCTTGGGGGGCGGCACGGTCACCGACTGCGGCGCGCTCGAGTACGACGGCGGCACCGGGTTGCTGGTGCTCGACTCGGTCGACGGGTTCGGCGTGCCGAGGCGGGCCTCCTCGTTGAGCCGGTCGGCGAACAGGGCCGCCATGAGATCGGAGACCTCGGCGCTGGTGGCGAGTTCCTTCGACGCCATCAGGTACTGCTCGAGGGCGCGGCCCATCTCGCGCGCATCGACGTAGCGATCGTCGGGGGCCTTGGCGAGCGCCCGCATCACGATCGCGTCGAGCTCCTGGGGGATCTCCGCGACGGCGGAGGGCGGGTCGATCTTGCATTCCAGCGCCGCCTGCAGCGTGGCGAGCTCGCTGTCTCGCTTGAGGGGGCGCACCCCGGTGACCAGCTCGTAGAGCACCAGGCCGAGCGCGAAGAGATCGCTGCGCGCGTCGAGCGGCTTCCCGGCCGCCTGCTCGGGGGCCATGTACGCGAACTTGCCCTTGATGGCGCCCGACTTGGTGTTCGAGACCTGGTCGCTCGCCTTGGCGATGCCGAAGTCCACCACCTTCACCGCGCCGTCGAAGCTGATGAGGATGTTCTGCGGCGAGATGTCGCGGTGCACGACGCGCAACGGCTGGCCGCGCTCGTCGTTGCGGGTGTGGGCGTAATAGAGGCCCTGGCACGAGTCGGCGACGATGCGCAGCGCGATGTGCCGGGCGACCCACTGGCCGGTGCTCCAGGCGCGGCGCATGACGCGGCCGAGATCTTCGCCGTGGATGAACTCCATCGCGATGAAGTACTGCCCGCCCGTTTCGCCGAGGTCGTAGATCTGCGCGATGTTCGGGTGGTTGAACCGCGAGGCGATCTTCGCCTCGTTGAGGAACATCTGGACGAACTCCGGATCTTCCGCGAGGTGCGGGAGGATCCGTTTGATCACCACGTGCCGGTTGAACCCCTCGATGCCCGTCTGACGCGCCAGCCACACCTCGGCCATGCCACCCGTGGCGAGCTTCTTGATGAGCTGGTAGTTGCCAAACTGTTGGGCGGAC
>JBBRUE010001021.1:0-2334 GCA_038248085.1 Myxococcales bacterium
CGCCGAGCTGATGGTGGCCGTCGACGCCGAAGAGAAGAAGGGCGGCGTGGTGGTGCGCCTCGCCAGTCGCGTCGACGCCGAGTGGCTGCTGGAGGTCGCGCCCGATTCGCTGGGCGAAGTCGATCGTCTCGAGTGGAGCGCGAGCGCCAAACGCGTCGATCGCGTCACCCGGCTCACCTACGGCGCGGTGACCCTCGAAGAGACCCGCCAGCCGGCTCCGGCCAGCCCCGAGACCGGTGCGCTCCTCGCCGAACACGCGCTCGCCGAGGGCGTGCAGGCCTTCGCCGACCCCGAGCGCCTCACCAACTGGCAGTGCCGCGTGGAAGCCCTGCGCGTGGGCTACCCGGAGCTCGAGTTCCCGGTGGTCGACGCCGCCTTCCTCAAGGACGCGCTCAAGGTGTTGTGCGAGGGCCTGCGCTCCTTCAAGGAACTCGAGGAGGCGAGCCTGCTCGAACTCCTCCAGTCGCGGCTGACCCCGAAGCAGGCGCAGGTGCTCGCCAAGGAAGCGCCCGACAAGCTCACCCTCCCTGGCGGCCGCACGGTGAAGATCACCTGGGAACCTGGCAAGCCCCCGTGGATCGAGTCGCGCCTGCAGGACTTCTTCGGCCTGGTGAAGGGCCCGATGGTCGGCCGCACCCCGCTGGTGCTGCACCTCCTCGCGCCGAACCACAACTCGGTGCAGGTGACGACCGACCTCGCCGGCTTCTGGGATCGCACCTACCCCGCGGTGCGCAAGGAGCTGATGCGCCAGTATCCTCGCCACAGCTGGCCCGAAGATCCGCGCACGGCCGCCCCGCCGGTCCCCAACGCCCGCCGTCGATGATCCAGCACTTCCCCCGCGTCTTCGCCGTGCTGGTCGTCGCGGGGGTGAGCACCCTCACCTCGCTGCTCTCGCTGGGGCTCCTCGTCGCCGAGCGCCGGGGCCTGATCGTGCGCAGCCGGTTCAGCATCTGGAGCGGCCGGGCGGCTACCGCCATCGTCGCGCTCGGCGTGCTGAGCTTCGCCTTCGGGCTCCTCATCGAGGCCGACTGGCTCGAGGTCACCCACGTCACGGTGAAGACCGGCAAGTGGCCCAGGGGCAAGCGGCTGCGCGTGGCGCACGTCAGCGACTTCCACGTCGATCGCGCGAGCCGGGCGCTCAACCAGCTCGCCGTCGAGATCCGGGACGAGCCAGTCGATCTCCTCGTCTTCACCGGTGACGCGATCAACGAGCGCGAGGCGACGAAGCTCTTCCGCACCACCCTGGGCGGCTTGCCAGCGCGGCTGGGGCGTGTCGCGGTGCGCGGAAACCACGACGTCACCCGCTGGAAGAACGTGGACCTCTTCGGGGGAGGCGTCGCCACCGAGCTGACCGACCGCGGCCCGTTGATCCTCGAAGACGGCACGCTCGCGGTGTGCGGCGCGGCCTTCAACGACTACGACGCGCTGCCCGACTGCATCGCCGGCGCACCGAAGGGGGCCTTCGTCATCCTCGCGTTCCACACGCCCGACCTCGTCGAGGCGATGGACCCCGCGCCCGATCTCTACCTCGCCGGTCACACCCACGGAGGCCAGATCGCGCTGCCCTTCTACGGTGCGCTCGTCACGCTCTCGCGCTTCGACAAGAAGTACGAGTCGGGCGTCTTCCACGTCGGCCCCACCACGCTGGTGGTGAACCGGGGCATCGGCTTCGAGGCCCACCTCCCGCGCGTACGCTTCTTTTCCCGCCCGGAGCTGACGGTGATCGACGTCGAGGGCGACGGGCCTAAGGTCGGCCCATGAGCCGACCGTACGAGCGCCTGTGGACTCTCCTCGAAGCCACCCTCCCCTCTCCCGAGGCCTTCCAGCAGAAGGTCGACATGCTCTCCGGCCCTGAACTGGTGGCGCTGTACGCCGACACCATCGACGCGAGCGGCGAGCTGCGAGGCCACGCCGCCGACCAGGACGCGCTCGCCGACTGGATCCTCGGCCAGGGCTTCGAGGTGTGGTCCGCGGCGCGCGAGGCAGATGAGGCGACGCTGGCCGCGCGCGGCGGCCTGCCGTCCCGGTGGAAAGACAAGACCCCGCCGATGGCTGCCTCGTTCTCCGCGGCCTATGCCCGGCGCTTCGACGGCGACGAATTTTTCGACCTCGTCGACGACGAACTCGAGCAGCGCAACGGCTGACGGCTAGCTGCCCATGCGCGCCGCACGCGCGGCGAAGAACTTCTGCAGCGCCAGCCCGTACTCCTCGTGCGCGCGCAGCTCGACCGAGTCGAGCTGCAGCCGCTTGAAGAGCTTGTTCCGCTCCTCGCGCCGGGCCGCCATGAAGCGCATGAAGCGCCCGCGCACCCGGGGATCCGAGGTGTCGACCGTC
>JBBRUE010001022.1:0-2332 GCA_038248085.1 Myxococcales bacterium
ACGCGTCTACATCCTGACCCTCGACAATCGCGAATCGCCGTTCGTGAGAGAACTCGACCCATCTCGAGGCCAGGCCTCATCGACTCCGGTCTATGCGTGCCCGCACTGCAAGAACGGCAAGCGGGTACGGCGCGAGGGCAAGCATGGTTCGTTCTGGTCGTGCTCGCGTTTCCCAGATTGCGAGGGGAAGGCCCGTCGGTCCCAGCGGGCGTGATTTACGGTGAGCCCAGCTGACGGGCTTCTGAGAGTAGTGCTCGCGCTCGCTCAAGACCGCTCTCTTGAGCCTCGCTCACCTTCCGGGCGTGGTTTGTGGCCGGGAGCTTCCACTCAAGCGATGCCAGCGAGGCGTCGAAGGCGATGTTCTCGGGCGGGACGCCCAGCCTGATCTTCCCCGTGCCCCGCTCCGCTTTGATGATCGCGTCGACCTCGTTCTCGGTGAGCCCCGGCACGTCGCCAGCAGACAGTTCCGCGCGCAGGTTCTCGAGCGCACGGGTGCCCTTCGCGAGACTGGCGTCGTCGGGGCGAGCGCCGAAGTCGCCGATCAGCGCTGCCTTGCTTCGCCACCCGTCACGCCGACCGTGCTTCCTGTTCGCCGCGAGCATGAGCAACTGGGTGAAGAGCACATCGCTCTGCTTGAAGCCGTCGAACTCGTGGCCGTTGATGATCAACACGTGGCGCTCGGCGGTGGTCGAGAAGCCGAGCTGGATGAAGTCGAGGTCGAGCTCCGGGTGCTCTCGCGAGCTCGCCCTCGCGCGATAGCCGGGCTCGAAGACGTCGAGGCCTCGGGTCAGCCCAAGGCGCGGACCAGGTCCCTCAGGCAGCGCAAGCGCTACGATGCGCTCGTTGGGCGCGAACACCGGCGGCGCATCCCGGGTGAGGACAATGAGCGCGTGCACCCGCGCGTCGAGCTGAGCCCTCAGGCCCCGGCACATCAGGGCGGCCGCGGAGCCGCCGTGACCAAGCCAGACGACCGCCACCTCGAGCCCCCGGCGCCGCAACAACCCCACGGGCACGAAGGGCCGAGGCACCGGGAGTTCGAGTGGCACGAGGCCGTTGACCGGCGCGAGCGCGCGGAACAGGTCAGCCGCCGTGGTGCGCACCCACTCGACGTCTGCCCGTGGGACCCACGTGCGCCCGCGAAAGCAGGCGGGCTCAGCGACGCACGAAACGCTGACCAGTCCCTCGGCGTCCCTGAGCCCGACCTCGACGTTGGGCTCGACGCCGCACTCGCAGTCGGGCGACTCGTAGTCGAACCCCTCGTAGGTGAACCACCCGCCGTCGATGAGGGCCTGAGGCTCGACGCCAAGGGCCCGCGCCTCGGACCAGTTGAGCCGTGGCGCGTCAGTGCGCCATAGCTTCGAGAGGAGTACCTGCCAGAGCCGTCCGTCGAACGTTTGCATCGAAGCCCCACAGCTTGAGGTGACGTCGGATGATGCGGTCCCGCGGGGTGTCGCTCAGGTTCGACGAGTTCGGATTGAAGAGGCTCACCGTCCGAGTCCGAGACCGCCCGCCCCCCTCGAAGGTGAAGCGCAGGTGCACGCCCTCGATGGTGTCCTCGTCGAGGTCGATGCCGAACCTGGCGCACGCGTCGTGCACCCGAGGCAGCGCGAGCGCCTCCTTGAAATCGAGGGAGACGTGCTTCACGTCGCCGTCCGCCGGCCTGACGAAGAGCTTCCGCACGGTGACGCCGACCAGCCCTGAGCCGAGGAGCGGCGGGAACCGGAACGTCTCGTCTCGCAGTGGCCTGAACGAGAACCGCGGCGCCGTGCGCGCGTCGTAGAAGTACAACGGGTCGCCCAGGATGTGCTCGGCGAAGAGGTCGCGGAGTTGCTCGCGCTCCGCCTTGCGCGCGGCCTTCACCATCAAGACGTTCGTCTCGAAGTGGAACACCGCCGCCAGGCGCACGACGTCGCGGTCCCACATGGGCTCGAGCACCTCGTCTTCGTTGAACCGGTCGGTCGGCTTGAGCTCATCCTCGTGGAAGACGAAGAGCGCGAACTTCTCGTCGTTGGCGAAGTCCTCGACCTGGCACCGCGGGCCAAACGCCGTGTTCCGCAGGTACCCACGCATCGCGTCCTTCAAGGCCGCCTTCGCCTTCACGCTCGGCTTGGGCGCGACGGCGTACCGGCCGGCGTACTCCTTGAGGTGCTCGAACGAGTCGACGAGCCAGCCCTGGTGCAACTGCAGGAAGGCCGTGGGGGAGGCGATGAAGAGCCGCAGCGCCAGGTCCTGCGACGACCACCCGCGGCTCTCGGCGAGGAGCGGTGACTGGGCCCACGTCGTCGCGGCCAGCTCGCCCAGCCGTGTCCGCGCGTCGGGAGCCGCGAGGTCA
>JBBRUE010001023.1:0-2330 GCA_038248085.1 Myxococcales bacterium
ATCACCCGGGTCCTCGAGATCCGCAAGGCGACGCTGGGCGCCGATCACATGCGGCTCGGGCAGGCGTGGAACACGCTGGCGGAGATCGAGGTCGCGCGCGGTGACTTCGACGCCGCCGACGCCGCCACAAACGTTTTGTGGCCCGGGAAGCGCCGACATAGGTGAGGGCCATGCTCCGTGAACTCGGCCCGCTGGGCCTGCTCTGCGTGCCTCTCGGGGCCTTCGGCGTGGTGGTGGCCCTGGTGACCCTGGTGCTCCTGGCGGCGAAGAAAGCGGGCGCCGTCAAGGTGGCCGGCCTGCTCTGCCTGGTGACCGCCGGGGGCGCGCTGGTGCTCGGCGCGCTCGGCTACTTCCTGTCTACGATCGCGCTGAATGCCTCCCTGCCGAACGTACCTTTCGACATGAAGAACGAGCTGCTGCTGAAGGGGACGCTCGATGCCCGGCTGATCCTCTTCGTCGCCCTGGTCGCGGCGGCGTTCCCGTTTCTCGTCGGGTCGCTCGCGATGGTCGTCACGCGGTTCCGCGTGGGCATCGGCGCGGCGGTCATCGTCGCGGTCGGTCTGACCATGACCCTGGGCACCCATGCGCGTCCGCTGCCGCCGGGCAAGGTGACGCTCGCCCAGGTCGAGGGGCTCGAGCTGCCTCATTCGACGGCCCAACGCAGGCCCCCAGCGCAGCCGCTCATCGCCCTGACGGCCGAGGGGCTCTGGGTCGAAGGCTCGAAAGTGTCCAGCCTGGCGCTCGCGCTCGAGGACCCGCGAGTGCGCGCGCAGAACCCAGACGTGCTCCCGCTGGCAGTCGACGGACGGGTCGCCTCTTCGGACCTGGTCGACGTGCTCGACGCGGCAGGGCGCGCGAATCGGCACGAGTTCGAGCTGGTCGTCCAGTCGCCAGGCGGTGACCTCGCGGTCATCAGGGTCCGTGACGCCGCGAGTCTTCCCTCCGAACCGACAGACAAGCCGCCGCTGCTGCTCACCCTCCGCGTGAGTGGAATGCAGGTCGAACTGCTGGCGGTCGGCGGCGCGCTCGACCCGCTCCCGGTGGATTGGCACCAGGTCCAGGCGAAGCTGAAGGAGGTCAAGGCGGCCTTCCCCGATGAGACGAGCTTGCGCGTGATCGCCGCGCCCGAGGTGTCCGTGGCCGTGCTGGTCAACGCCCTCGACGCCGCTCGAGAGACCGAGGCGCGGGCGTTGCTGTTTCCCGACGTGGCCCTCGGTCGCTTCGAAGCACCCGTTGCCGACTCCGGAGGCGTCGATCAAAACGAGCTGGCTGGCTTCGTGCGGCAGCACAAGGCGGAGATCCAGCAGTGCTACGAGAAGGAACTCAAGCGCGCGCCGACCCTCGCTGGGAAAGTGGTCGTCTTGTTCAGCATCACGCCTTCAGGCCACACCAGCGCCATCGACATCGAAGAGAACACCCTGGGGAACGAAGCGGTCGCCAACTGCCTCGAGGCCACGATTCGTGGCTGGCTGTTGCCCTTCAGGCCCGTCTCCGACGTACCGGTCGCCTACCCCTTCGTCTTTGCACCGGCGAACTGAGGGCTGCGTAGAGGCCGAAGGGCGCTCAATTCCACGTCAGAGACGCGGTAGAACCGCCCGGTGGGCGTTCCCGTCTCGACCGACGAGATCCTCCCCCTGGTCTACGAGCAGCTCCGCGCGCTCGCGAGCAAGTACGCCGTGGGCCACGCGACCGTCGCGCCGACGAGCATCGTGCACGAGGCCTTCCTCAAGCTGCGCGACGGGGGCGTGGGGGTGAACGACCTCGAGCACTTCCGCGCGCTCGCCGCCACGGCCATGCGCCAGGTGCTCGTCGACCGCGCGCGCCGCCGTCGTTCGGCCAAGCATGGAGGGGATCTCGAGCGCGTCACCCTGAGCTTCGAGACCGGTGAGCCGCAGGACTACGACGTGGTGGCGCTCAACGACGCGCTGACCCGGCTCGCCGAGCTCGATGCACGGCAGGCCCGCATCGTGGAGCTCCGCTTCTTCGCCGGCATGACCAACCCCGAGGTCGCCACCGCGCTCGAGGTCTCGACCAGCACCGTCGAAAAAGAGTGGCGCCGCGCACGCCTGGCTGGGGGCCGAGCTCCGCCGCACCTGAAAAGCCGAGCTATTCAAGCGAGTTGAAATTCACTTACGGGTTTGGTGCCGCCGTTTCGTGGAGGGGAGGAATTCACCCTTTCACCGAAATGGACGCCATGCCCTCGCTCCCTGTCCGCGCGCTCGCCCCCGCCCTGTTGCTGTGCCTCGCCTTGCTGGGGTGTCGGCCCGCAGAGCTGACCGCCGATGGTGGCACCGGAGGTTCCGGCGAAACGGGCGGGGGCAGCGCGGCGA
>JBBRUE010001024.1:0-2320 GCA_038248085.1 Myxococcales bacterium
GGTGCGGGGGGCGCCGGCCTCGAGCGACTGCACGACCGAGCGCGTCCGCCCCCTCACTTCGCCCTTCTCGATGCGCAGGTGCGCGTCGGCATGGGCGGCCACCTGGGGCAGGTGGGTGATGCACAGCACCTGGCGATGGCCCGAGATGTCCTTGATCAACCGGCCCACCACGTCGGCGACGGCGCCGCCGATGCCCGCGTCGGCTTCGTCGAAGACCGAGCAGACACAGGCGTCGCTCCCCGCGAGGGCGGCCTTCATGGCGAGCATCACCCGCGAGGCCTCGCCTCCCGAGGCCACCTTCGCCAGGGGGCGCAGGGCCTCACCGGCGTTGGCGGTGAAAACGAACTGGATGGAATCGGCCCCGCTCGCCGAGAGCGGCGTGGCTTCGAACTCCACCAGGAAGGAGGCGCTGGCCATCGCCAGCCGCCCCAGGCCCTCGCTCACCGCCTGGGTCAGCTTCGCAGCCGCAACCCGGCGAGCGGCCGAGACGGCCTTCGCCACCGTCTCGGCCTCGGCCTGGGCCCTCACCCGCTCGGCCTCGACCTCCGCGCGTCGCTCGGCCCGGTGCACGAGCTCGTCGAGTTCGGCGGCGAGGGCCGTGCGCTTGACCAGCACCCCTTCGAGTGGCGCTGCGTGCTTGCGGCACAACCGGCGGATGGCGTCGAGCCGATCGTCGACCTCCTCGAGCCGCTTCGGGTCGGAGTTCAGCCCGCTCAAGTACCGAGACAGCCCGCGCGCGGCTTCGTCGAGCTCGGCCTGTGCCGTCACCAGAGCGCCACGCACCGCGCTCAGCGCAGGGTCGAGCTTCTCCCCTTCCCCCACCAGCTGGATGGCGCGGCCCAGCAACTCGACCGCCGAGCCATCGCGGGTCGAGACCAGCTCCTCGGCGCTGCCCACCGTGTGGCGCAGCTTCTCGGACGACGAGAGCCGCTTGCGCTCGGTCTCGAGCCCGACGTCTTCCCCCGGCTGCGGCGCGATGCGTTCGATCTCGTCGAGCTGAAAGGTGAGGAAGTCGATGCGCCCGGCGACCTGGCCCTCGTCGCCCCCCAGCGACTGGAGCCGCGCGTTGGCCTCGCGCAGCCGCTCCCACGCCACCCGGTAGCGGGTCATCGCCGCGTCTTCCGCGAGCAGGCCGAAGGCGTCGACGAGGCCGAGGTGCTGCGACGCGTCGAGCAACGCCATGTGCTCGTGCTGCCCCGCGATGTCGACCTGGCCCTTCATCAGCCGCTGAAGCACCCCCACCGTCACCAGCGCCCCGTTCACGTGCACCCGGCCGCGGCCCTGCCGGCCGAATGCGCGGCGAATGCTGACCTCGGGGCCGTCATCGGGGAGCCCGAGTTCCTCGAGCCGCGCGCCGAGGGTGTCGCTGCGTTCGAACAGGCCTTCGATCGCCGCCTCGTCCGCGCCGGCACGAATGACGTCGGCTTCGGCGCGCCCACCGACGAGGAGGCTCAGCGCGTCGATCAGGATCGACTTGCCGGCCCCTGTTTCGCCCGTCAGCACCGTCAGGCCGGGCCCGAAACCGACCTCGGCCTCTTCCACCACCGCAAAGTTCTTGAGTCTGAGTGTGATCAGCATCCCGGTCCCTCCAAAGGATACTGAACACCCTATCAGTGGTGTCCGACAAGGTCCAAAGATCGAGGGGTTAGTGCGCCTCGAACTTGAAGAGGTCCTCGACGTCGTGCTCGGTGAGGGCCTTGCCGACGTCCGAGTCGGTGCCCAGCACGCCCGCCGCCAGCTCGCGCTTGCGCTGCTGCAGGCCGAGGATCTTCTCTTCGACCGTGCCGCGGGTGATCAGCTTGTACGAGAAGACGGCGCGGGTCTGGCCGATGCGGTGCGTTCGATCGGTGGCCTGGTCCTCCACGGCGGGGTTCCACCACGGGTCGTAGTGGATGACGTAGTCGGCCGCGGTGAGGTTGAGGCCGGTGCCTCCCGCCTTGAGCGAGATGAAGAACACCGGCGGGCCGTCGGGCACGTTGAACGCGTCGACCTTGCCCATGCGGTCCTTGGTGCGGCCGTCGAGGTAGAGGTACTTGAGCTGCTTCTCGTCGGCCTGGTTGGTGAGGATCTCGAGCATCTCGGTGAACTGGCTGAAGACCAGCGCCCGGTGCCCTTCCTTGACCAGTTCGTCCACCAGCTCCGAGAAGCGCTCGAGCTTCGCCGAGGGAGGCAATGAGGTGCCCGGGGGCAGCTTGAGCAACCGGGGATCGCAGCACACCTGCCGCAGCTTCATCAGCGCCGAGAGGATCGAGATGCGCGACTTGTTGAAGCCGACCTTGTCGATCGAGTCGTAGACCTTGCGCTTGCTCTCCTCGAGCAC
>JBBRUE010001025.1:0-2308 GCA_038248085.1 Myxococcales bacterium
ATCACCTCGTTGGCGTCGTGCTTCCCGTCGAGGTCGGCGTCGCGGGTGATGCGCACCTCGCCCTTCATGATCACGTACAAGGCGTCGCCGAGCGCGTTCTGCTCGATGATGATCGTCTCGGCCGGTACGTCCAGGTACTGGATGATGCTGCCCAGTCGGGACGTCTCGTCGAAGGTGAGCTTCTGGAAGAGGTGGAGCTTCTGCAGCAGCTCCACGCCCTCGAATTCCCCGAATCCGGTCAGTTCGAGTTCCACGGTGGGCGAACCTTATGCCAACTGGTTCCGATACAGTGCCTTTCGGCTCATGAGCATCGGCAGCGAAAGACGAACGGATCCCAGGTACGGCGCGCACTTCGACGTGCGCTTCTCGCGTGTGACGGACGCCGCGAAGGCGCTCAACGCGTTCTCTCTCAACTTCTCGTCGGGCGGGTTGTGCGTGCGCTCGAAGACGCCCTATTCGTTGGGCGAGTCCCTCTCGCTGTCGTTGAGCATCGAGGGGCAGCTCTTCGAGCTCGAGGGCGTGGTGTCGTGGGTGCGGGGCGAGGCGGTCGGGGTGCGCTTCGTGAACCTCAAGCCCACCATGCGCGCGCAGCTCGAGCGGGTGGCGCGGGTGCTGGCGACGCGGGGCCCGCCGGTCACTTGAGTCGGAAGGTGCCGACCTCGGCCTGGTCGAAGCCGCACGCCTTGAAGAAGGCGGTCAGCTCGTCGTTGACCGGCCCGTAGGTCTGCAGCTCGAGGCGCTTGACCGAGAGCACCTTTGCGCGCTCCACCACGCGGCGCAGCAGCTCGCGGCCGATGCCCTTGCGGCGCCAGGCCTTCGCCACGTTCAGCTCGTCGATGGTCGCCGCGCGGCCGCCGGTCTTCAGCACCGGGCGGTGCGAGAGGGTGATGAAGCCCACCACCTTGTCGAGCGCGTCGGAGGCCACCAGCAGCTCCATCTCGGGGTGGCTGATGATCCACGTCACGGTGTTGGGGTCGGCGGTCACGCCGATCTCCAGCAGCAGCGTGACGATGGGGCTCGCGTCTCCGCGGCGTGCGGGGCGCACCTTGAAGCCCTGCAAGGGCGGCTGGCTCGGGCTGGAGCTCACCATCGTTCCCTGACTCTAGGCCTCTGGGGCGCGCGGTCCAGAAAGAGGGTCAGACGTCGACGAGGAAGACCTCGACGGCGAGGTCGAGCAGCTCGCGCGAGAGGGCGGGCGGCTGGCCCCGGTAGCGCGCGGCATCCTTGACCAGCTGCACCAGGTCGCGCGGGTGGCAGCTGCGCAGCGAGAGGCTGCGTTCCTTGTAGGTGTGCTCGAGGAGGTAGGTGACGGCCTGCTCGACGTAGGGGATGCCTGCGGCCTCGCACACCCGCTTGAAGATGGTGCGGTACTGCTGCTCGTCGGGGTTGCCGACCTCGATCTTGTACTTGATGCGGCGGAGGAAGGCCTCGTCGACCAGCTCCTTCGGATCGAGGTTGGTCGAGAAGACGATCAGCTGGTCGAAGGGGATCTCGAACTTCTTGCCGGTGTGCAGGGTGAGGAAGTCGACCCGCTTCTCGAGGGGCACGATCCACCGGTTGAGCAGATCGGTGGGGTGCACCTTCTGCCGGCCGAAGTCGTCGATCAGCAGCATGCCGCCGTTGGCCTTCACCTGAAACGGCGCCTCGTAGAAGCGCGCGGTGTCCGAGTAGATGAGGTCGAGGGTCTCGAGGGTGAGCTCGCCGCCGACGATCACCGACGGTCGGCGGCAGACCTGCCAGCGGTGATCCATCTCGAAGCTCTGGCGTCGCCCGGTGGCGTCGCGGCCCAGCTCGAGGGAGATCGGGTGGTGCACCAGGCGGTCGAAGACCTTCACGATCTGCCCGTCGATCTCCAGGCAGTGGGGAATGAAGGCCTCGCCGCCGAACATCGCGCTGATCGCCTCGGCCAGCGACGTCTTGCCGTTGCCGGGAGGCCCGAAGAGGAACAGCGAGCGCCCGGAGTTCACCGCCGGCCCGAGCTTGTCGACGATCCGCTCCGGCACCACGAGGTGGCTGAGCGCGAGCTCGAGCTGCGCCTTGTTCACCGTGGGCGACTCGCGCGTCTGCTGCTGAATGAGCGCGCTGTACTGCTCGATGGGCACCGGCGCGGGGCCGACGTAGGTGGTGCGGGTCAGGGCGTCGCGGGCGTACTCGCGGCCCTTGTCGGTGAGCTGGAAGTCGACCGACACCCGGCCGAAGCCCTTGCCGCCGCGCATGTCGACGAGCTTCTCGGTGGCTAGGAAGTCGACCACCCGCTCGCCGACGCCGGTCCACGGCAGGCGGAGCTGGTCGGAGACCTCCGCGCCCG
>JBBRUE010001026.1:0-2265 GCA_038248085.1 Myxococcales bacterium
CGTACTCGCGGCGGCACCTCGTCACCGGCTGGAACCCGAAGGAGGCCGACGAGGTGGCGCTCCCGCCCTGCCACACGCTGTTCCAGTTCCACGTGCAGGACGACGAGCTGAGCTGCCACCTCTACCAGCGCAGCGCCGATCTCTTCCTCGGCGTGCCGTTCAACATCGCCAGCTACGCGTTGCTGACGCTGATGGTGGCGCAGGCGACGGGCAAGACGCCGGGCGACTTCGTGCACAGCTTCGGGGACGTGCACCTCTATTCGAACCACCTCGAGCAGGCCCAAGCGCAGCTCGCTCGTACGCCGCGCGCGCCCCCGAAGATGAAGGTCAACCCCGTGCGCACCAGCCTCTTCGACTTCCAGTTCGAGGACTTCACGCTCGAAGGCTACGACCCGCACCCCGCGATCAAGGCGCCGGTGGCGGTGTGACCCCGCTCGCCCTCATCGTGGCGCTCTCGAAGAACCGGGGCATCGGTCTTCGCGGTGCGTTGCCGTGGCGCGTGCCGGAAGACCTCAAGCGCTTCAAGGCGCTCACCATGGGCCACGCCATCCTCATGGGCCGCAAGACCCACGAGTCGATCGGCCGCGCGCTGCCGGGCCGGAGGAACGTGGTCATCACGCGCGGGCCGCTGCGCTTCGAGGGCTGCGAGGTGGCTGCGTCGTTCGACGCCGCGCTCGCTTTGGTCAAAGACGACGCGCTGCCCTTCGTCATCGGCGGGGCCCAGCTCTACGCCGAGGCGCTGCCGCACGTGACGCACCTCTTCCTCACCCAACTCGAGGGCGAGGTCGAAGCCGACGCGTTCTTTCCCGAGCTGGAACCCGGCGCGTGGCGCGAGGTCAAGCGCGAGCCCGGGACCACGCCGGGAGTCACCTTCGTTGATCTGCTGCGCGACGGGCGTTAGGCGAGGGCCCCATGAAGATCTACACGAAGACCGGTGACGACGGCGACACGGCCCTTTTCGGTGGCGGCCGCGTCCACAAGGACGATTCGCGCGTCGAGGCCTACGGGCAGATCGACGAGCTCAACTCGGTGCTCGGCATGGCGCGCGCGGAAGGGCTCGGCACGCTCGACCCGCTCGCCCAGGCCCTGCAGGACCAGCTCTTCACCATCGGCTCGCTGCTCGCGACGCCCCAGGACAGCAAGGCCGCCGCCCACATTCCCCAGGTGCAGGAGGCGTGGATCACCGCGATGGAGCACGCGATGGACTCGTACGATCTCGAGCTCGCGCCCCTCACCGCGTTCATCCTCCCCGGGGGCTCGAAGGCCGCGGCGGCCCTCCACCTCGCGCGCACGGTGTGCCGCCGGGCCGAGCGTCACGTGGTGCCGATGCACCGCGCCGGGCTCGTCGACAAGCACGTCGAGGTGTACCTCAACCGCCTGTCGGACCTGCTCTTCTCCATGGCGCGCTACGCGAACTTCAAGGCCGGGGTGAAGGACGTGCCCTGGGTCGCGCCCAAGTCCGCGTGATTCTCCCCGCCGCCCAGCTCGCTGCCCTCGCGAAGGCCGCCGGGTTCGAGCTGGTGGGCTTCGCCAGGGCCGAGCCGATTCCCCGCGAGACGCTCCTCGACTGGCTCACCGCGGGCCACCACGCCGATCTCGACTGGATGGCGGAGCGCGTCGAGGAGCGGCTCGACGTGACGAAGCTGCTCCCCGGCGCGAAGAGCGTGGTGTCGCTGGTCTGCAACTACTGGCACACCGACGAGGCCTCGCCCGTCGCCCGCTACGCCCGGGGCCGCGACTACCACGCGACGATGCGCGATCGCCTGCGCGCCCTGCGACGGTCCCTGCGCGCGTCGTTCCCGGGCCTCAACGACTACGGCGCGGTCGACGCCAACCCGGTGATGGAGAAGGTGTGGGCGGTGCGCGCGGGGCTGGGCACGGTCACGAAGAATGGCTGCTTCACCACGCGCGAGTACGGCTCGTACGTGGTGCTCTCCACGATGATCCTCGACGCGGAGATCGACGGGTACGCGACGGTGCTCGACGAAGACCCGTGCGGGCGCTGCCGCATCTGCATCGACGCGTGCCCCACCTCGGCGATCGTCGCCGACCGGGTGGTCGATGCGGGGGCGTGCCTCTCGTACCAGACCATCGAGAACGCGCAGTCGGTGCCGGAGTCGTTGCGCCCTGCGCTCGACGGCTTCCTCTTTGGCTGTGACATTTGCCAGGACGTTTGCCCGCTCAACGTGACGCCGGTGCGGGCTGGCGCGCGCTTCGAGCCCCGGCCCTTCGCGAAACAATCGGTGCGGGCGATCGCGGCGATGA
>JBBRUE010001027.1:0-2264 GCA_038248085.1 Myxococcales bacterium
GGCCGAGCTCCTTCGCGCGCGTGAAGGCGCCCGCGTAGTCGGCCAGGTGGAAGGCCTGGGCTGGGGAGGGACCTCCGGCGAGATCGATCGCCACCACGCCTGGCCGCGTCACTGCCAGGTCGACGAGCTGCTCGAGCACCGTCGGCGCCTCTCCATACAGCCCACACAGAATGAGCCCCGCACGGCCGGCGATGCCCTCGAGCACCGCGTCGACGATGGCCGCCGGTGTCGCGGCGCCATGCAGTTGCGGCGCGAACCGGATCTCCAGCGTGCTCACCCCGTCGCGCGCGGCGTCTTCACAGATCTCCGCGGCGACCCGGCGCACCTCGGCCGGGTGCTGAAGGAGCGAGAGCGTAAAGGCGAAGCGCGATAGCGCCTGGGTCAGCCCCATGCCCGCGTGAAACAACAGGTCGGCTGGCACCGCGACGCCCGCGCGGGCGGCGAACTCGCGCACGGTACCCATGCGCAGCGAGCCATCGAGGTGCAGGTGGAGTTCAGCGAGGGGCGGGTGGGGCGTCACCGCGCCCCTCGTAGCTCACCCGCCGGCCACCGCCACGGCCTGGTACGTCTTCATGAACTCCTCGAGCGGCATCTCGAACACGCCGTCGTCCTTCCCGTCACGGGGTTCTCCGTCGGCCCCGAACTCGCCGTGGCCCCAGGGGTTGCGCACCGTCACGTAGCGCTGGCCGGTGGCCGGGTCGGTGCGCGTCGCTTCCACGGTGTACGCGTGGTTGCCGTAGAGGCCGTCGTGGTTGGCCCCGTAGAAGCCCGCGAAGGCCGGGCGCCCGTCGGCGGTGGACTTCGAGAGCTGCTCGAAGAGCACCGTGGGGTCCGACAGCGGGGTCGCGTAGGCGACCGTGGTGCGGCCGGTGAGCACCGTGGGCGCGGCGAAGAACTTCGGGTTGTTGTTGCCCGCCGCCACGTCGTAGCTGCCGAGGTGCGTCGCATAGGCCTTCTCGATGATCGCCGACCACTTGTTGCCGTGGCTCCAGTCGGCCCCGGGTGGGTCGGGCAGCTCGCCGGTGACGCGCACGAAGGCCGGGGTGATCTTCCCGTCGCTGCCCACGTCGTAGAGCCGCACGGTGAAGGTGCCGTCGGTGTTGTCATGCACCATGTCGTTCACCTGCGCTGGCGACAGCCCGGCCATCGACGCCATGAAGTAGCAGTCGCCCAGGCCGACCTGTCGCACGTCGGCCGGGGTCAGCGGCCCCTTCGGGCCGAAGAGCGGCACGGCGTCCGACGCGGCGTACTTCGAGTTCGCGAGGTCGCCGGCGAGCGGGGGATTGGCGCTGACCGGCGGCGGCGGTGACGGCCAGTCCGACTTCGGCGGGGGCTTGTTGAAGAGCCGGTCGATGAGGGTGCCCAGCGGCTTGCCGATGAACGGCACGCTCTTCGCCAGCCACGAGGTGCCGGTGTGGAGCACGCCCTCGATGCCAGCGCGCGCGCCGAGCTCGGGGTCGTATTCCTTCGCGATGCTCTGGAGATCGCCGAAGGCCGACGACAGCACCTTCACGCCCTTCTTCACCGCGTCGATGATCTTCTTCGGGTCGAGGCCGAAGGGCTCGGGCGTGCCGAGGTCGACCCGCTTCCCGAGCGGGTTCTGGAAGCTGCTCTTCGCGGCCGGGGTGCGCATGCTCGCCCGCGCGCTCGGGGTCGTCGGCTTCGGCGTGGACGTGATCGGCTTCGACGTGGGCGCGCTCGGCTTCGTCGCGCCTGCTCCTGCAGAACCGCTCGCCTTGATGGGGGCCATGAAGTGATTGTCGCCCAGACCGGCCGGGAGGTCGCCGGTCCGCCGACGGGTGTCATGCGGGCGTGACGGCGCACACCCGCCCACCCCGGGGAACCGTTCGGCCTTCGCAGGAGTCACATCGACCATGCACTGGGGCGACGGCCTTCGGCTCGAGCCGCTACCGGCTGGCGGGAACCGCTCCCGGCCTTGAAGCGGAGCTTGCCGCCCACCGCGTCGAAGGTGCCGTCGGCGCACCGCGGCGAGCAGGCACGCTCGTTCGATCTTCAGAAGCCATCAGGAAACGTCTTGCTTCAGCCCCGTGGCGCCTGCCCCGGCCGCCGAGCTGCCGCCCGGACCCGCGGTGCCGGTGGTGATGGTGGTGGTCGAGGCGCTCCACGTCGCGCCGCCGCCGCGCACCACCCCGATGGTCGGCCCGCCGCCGCCCGCCCCGCCAGCGCCGCCGACCGCCCCATTGCCGCCGCGCCCGCCCGGACCGCCGTTGGAGCCGTCGTCCTGCTCGCTGCCGCCGCCGTAC
>JBBRUE010001028.1:0-2252 GCA_038248085.1 Myxococcales bacterium
AGTAACCAACCATGGCCTCAGTTCGACCCGACAGAGTGGCAGCAGAGATCCAGGCGGCGGTGGCCGACCTGCTGATCCGCGGCTCGATTCACGACCCCCGCATCGGCTTCATCACGCTGACCGGGGTGAAGGTCTCGCCCGATCTCTCGGTGGCGCAGGTCTACTATTCGATGATCGGCACCGACGAGCAGAAGGCCGAGACCAAGGCCGGCCTCGAGGCCGCCAAGGGCTTCGTGCGGCGCGAGGTGACCAAGCGGGTGAAGCTGCGCATCTCGCCGGAGGTCTTCTTCACCTTCGACCCCTCGCTCGACGAGGGCGACAAGATCGAGCGGCTGCTCAAGGAAGTCCGGTCCAAAGAGGGCTGGTGACTTCGACATGGACGGCGTGCTCGTGGTCGACAAGCCGAAGGGCATCACCTCGTTCGACGTGGTGCGCGAGGTGCGCCGCGCGCTGGGGGTGAAGAAGGTCGGTCACACCGGCACCCTCGACCCGATGGCGACCGGGGTGTTGCCGATCTGCATCGGCGACGGCACGAAGATCGCCCAGTTCATCACCGAGGCCACCAAGGCCTACGACGCGACGATCAAGCTCGGGTCCACCACCGACACCCTCGACGCGGAGGGCAAGGTGCTCGAGACGCGGCCGGTGCCGGCGATCACCCGCGAGCTGCTGGAGGCGGCGTTCGCGAAGTTCCGCGGGCCGATCCACCAGGTGCCGCCGATGTACTCGGCGATCAAGATCGGCGGGAAGCGGCTGTACGAGCTGGCGCGGGCCGGGGAAGAGATCGAGCGGCAGCCGCGCCCGGTGACGGTCTACGAGCTGACGCTGCGCGACTTCTCTGCCGACGAGGTGCAGCTCTCGGTGACCTGCAGCAAGGGGTTCTTCGTGCGCACGCTGGCGGCCGATCTCGGCGAGGTGCTGGGGTGCGGCGCGCACCTGTCGGCGCTGCGGCGCACGCACAGTGGCCCGTTCACGCTCGCCCAGGCCATGCCGCTCGCCGACGTCGTCGCGCAGGGCGCGGCCGTGGCCCCCCGGTTGGTCGGGCTGTCCGAGTCGCTCAAGGACGTGCCCGCGCTGCACTTGACCGAGGTGGAAGCCGGCCGCGCGCGCCACGGCGGCGTGGTGGAGGTCGCTCCCACGGTGCTCGGCCTGCACCGGGTGTTCGATCCCGGCGGGAAGTTGCTGGCGCTGGCCGACGTGGTGAAGGGGCGCCTCGTCTACCGCCGCGTGCTCCTGGTCGACTAGCGGCGCCGGCGCGGTGCGCGACCGTTCGCAGCGCCGTTCACTCTGACCGGTTCGCGCAATGGCGGGACGCCCGTGCCATGCTCACCGCGAGCCGTCGGCCATGAACATCACCGTGATCATCCCCAGGACGTTGCAGGCGGCTTGTGAGGGCCGCGCGAAGATTGAACTGGGGGTGCCATCGACGTCGGACGTCGCGGACATCATCACCACGCTGCTGGCTTTGTACCCGGGGCTCAAGGCCTTCATCGCCAACGAGAAGCGGCCTCTCAAGCAGCACTTCGGCGTCGCCCGTTCGGGCGCGAAGGTCTTCCTCTTCACCAGCACCGCGACGGCTGCCGCCACCAACTAGCCGCGGTAGGGTGCGGGCTCCATGGCCGGTGGAACCGACAACAGCGCGTCATCTCGCTTCGCTGCGTGGGTGCAAGCCCTCGCGTTGCCTCGCCCGGTCGCCCTGGGCGCGGTGCTGCTGGGGGTGTCGGTCGCCGCGGCCTTCCTGCTGACGCCGGGGCTCTCGGGCCAGCGCATACCGGAGCTGGGGGACGAAGACATCGGCCGCCCCTTCCGCGCGTCGTCGATCGCCGGCTTCAAGGCCAGCCGCGACTTCGAGGTGCCCGACGAGGCCCGCACCCAGCAGCGGCGCGAAGAGGCGCGGGCGCGGGTACGCCCGGTGTTCGACTACGACTCGCTGGTCGAATCGAAGGTGAAGCGCGGCGTGCGCGAGGCCTTCGCCGCGATGCAGGAGCTTGCCACCCAGTACCCCGGCGTGAAGATCGACCTCAATCGCAAGCCCAGCACCCCGTTGACCAAGGACGAGCAGGAGCTGCTCCACGCCCTGCGGGCGGGCCGGCGGGCCTTCGACGAGAACGCCGTTCCTCCCGACGAGGAGGACTTCGAGATGTTGGCCCAGGGCCGCTTCGGGCCTGAGCTGGAGCAGGCGGTGATGACGCTGGTCGAGCTCGCCTACCGGGGGAAGATCGTCGGCTCCCGCGACGAACTCGCGAGAATCG
>JBBRUE010001029.1:0-2245 GCA_038248085.1 Myxococcales bacterium
CCGCCACCGCCACCGCCAGCGCCACCACCGGTGACCGCCCCGCCCCCTCCCGTGCCCGCGTCGTCAGGGTCGATCGTGCCGGCCGAGCACGACGCCACCGTCACCACGACTACCGAGAGCCACAGAGCGCGCATCGCGTACTCGTAGCAGCGAAGGCCTGAACGGCGAAGTCACCCGTCAGTGGTGCACCGTCAGCAACGGCGTGCCGGGGCTGAAGTCGAAGAGGAACGGCGCCAGCAGGGGCAGCCGGAAGTTGAAGTTCAGGACGCCTTCGACGCGCGCCGCGTCTTTGAAGCCGAGGTTCAGCACCGCGCCGAGCTCGAACCAGTCGGTGAGCAGCACGCCGGTCTTCAACCCGGCGATGACCGGCTTGTCGTCTTTCTGCCAGCCGACGTAGCCACGCACGTTGAGCTCGACGGTGAGCCGTGACCACGGCTTGATCGACGCGGCGAGGCCCCAGGTGATGGCGTCGTTCTGTCCCGACTCGCCCTGCTGCCAGATCCAGTACCCACCCATCGCGTAGAAATCGATGCCGAGGCCCTTGAGCGGGAGCCGCTCGCCCACGAGGAACTCGAGCAGGTACGCCGGGCCGTCGGTGAAGCGCCGCTCTTCGTAGCCCTTGCCGGTGGTGCTCTTGGTGATGGCGCGGAAGCCGATCTTCGGCAGCCCTTCCCCGAAGTCGGCGAGCAGGAACTTGAAGCCGAAGCGGAGGTCCGCCTTGGCGACGCCCCGGTCGTTGGTGAGCTGCCACTCCGCGCGGGTCTGGGGGGAAGACGACCACCACTCCACCGGGCCGCCCTCGAGGTAGGTGGTCACCCACTTCCCGAACGGCGTGACGAGCCGCAGGTGAGGGAGCAGCGAGACGTCGTAGCGCCACCCGTACGCCGCGCCCGCGCCGACCTGCAGCAGCGTGTAGGGCTCGACCCACGGAGGCTCGATGGCGAAGCCGGGCACCGCGTTGGCGCCCATCGTCGCGGGGTTCATCCAGTCTGAACGGGCCGACGCGCTGCCGCCGAAGCACAACAACCCCACGATGAGCGCACGCGACGTCATGACCGGCGGGCGGATACGTGCTCGGTCGCGCTCTTGCAATGAAGCTGAGCGGCCCGAGGTCCCGAAGGCCGTTCCCCGAAGTGTGTTGCACGGTGTTTCGTAATGGAACAACAGCCACTCAGAGCCTGGACCGGACATCCCCTGTGGCTGGTGGGGTTCCGTCCCTTCTTCCTGCTCGCCTGCGCGGCGGGCGTGGTGCTGCCGTTGACGTGGGCGCTCCTGTACCGGGGCCTGCTGACCCCTCCGCCCGGGCTCAACCCGGTGCAGTGGCACGCGCACGAGATGTTCTTCGGCTTCGGCTTCGCGGTGCTCGGCGGCTTCCTGCTGACGTCGACCAAGAACTGGGTGCAGGTGCGCGGGCACTACGGCCGCACGCTGCAGTACCTGGTGGCGACGTGGCTGTTCGAGCGCGCGGGCATGTGGTGGGGCGGGGCGTGGCCCGAGGCGGTGGTGCTCGTCTCGCGGTACCTCTTCACGGTGTCGCTCGTCGCGCTGGTGATGTGGACGCTGGTGCGGCACCGGAAGACCGACAGCTACCGGGACAACATGTTCTTCCTCGTCGCCCTGCCGCTGGTGCTCGTCGCGCGCTGGTTGTTGTTGAGCGCCGAACACTTCGCGGAGGGCCGGGACCTCACCGTGGCGATCTTCCGCCTCGCGTTCCTGGTGATGCTCGAGCGCACGCTGCCGCCGTTCATGAAGGCCGGGGTCCAGGTGGTGCTCCCCCGGGTGCCCGCGGTGGACGGGGCGATCAAGGCGCTCGGGCTGGTGCTGCTGGCGACGCCGGTGTTGCCGGTGACCGTACGCGCGGTGGTGTCAGTCACGCTCGCCGTGCTGTTCACCGGGCGGTTGCTCACCTGGAGTCCACACCTCGCGTTCAAGAAGCTCGAGCTCGCGGTGATGTACCTGGGCGCGCTGGCGCTGGCGGCGCAGTTGGTGCTCGACGCGGTGGGCGCGGCGTGGGTCGGCGCGATGTCGCTGCACGTGTTCACCTTCGGGACCATGGGGTTGATCATTCCCGCGATGTTGATGCGCATCGCGCGTGGGCATACCGGGCGGCCGGTGCGCTTCGATGGGCTCGACCACGCGGTGCTCGGGGTGATGCTGCTCGGCTTCGTCGCTCGCGTGGTGGCGCCGCAAGTGGTCCCGGCTGCGTATTCGACGTGGGTGTGGGTCGCCGCCGCGTGCTGGTCGA
>JBBRUE010001030.1:0-2214 GCA_038248085.1 Myxococcales bacterium
GCAAGGAGGCGACCGCGGCGATCACCATCACCGCGAAGGCCGGGTTCCATGTGAACCCCGAGTACCCGATCGCCTTCAAGCCCGAGGGCCACGAGGCGGTGAAGTTCGCCGAAGAGCGTGTGCGGCTGACCGGCGGAACGAAGACCCCCTGCGCCGCGAAGGCCGAAGACACCTGCTCGGTCGAGTTGGCGTTGCCCCTCACCCCCGAGAAGGCCGGGGCGGCGAAGGTGGCCGGCGTGCTCGCCTTCAGCGTGTGCACCACCGACAAGTGCCTCATCGAGAAGGTGCCGCTGACCCTCGCGATCGCCGTCGAGTGACGGTCAGCGCGACGGCACGTCGAGCACCCCGCGAATCGTCGCCAGCCGCATGCCCTTGAGCGTCTGCCGGGCTGGCAACACGCACTCGAAGGCGTCGAGGTCGAAGCTCGCGGTGCGCAGCAGCGAGGGCCCCCCGGGGACGAGGGGATCGAACCCGGCGAGCCCCGAGAGATCGGTGGACCAGCCGTCCGCACACAGTTCGCACTGCTGGGGCACCCAGTACGCCGGCTGCGCCTGGACCTCGCGCCAGGCGAACTCCCACTCAGCCTCGGTGGGCAAGCGCACGCCGCGGGCCTCGAGGAGCAGCTGCGCCCCCGTCGCGTGATCGGAGATCAGGATCTTCGGGTCCTCGGCGTCGGCCTCGTCGCCAATCACCTGCTCCATCATCAAGAACGGCCGCACCTCGAGCGTGCGCGCGGGCTGGTGGAAAGACTCAGGTGAGAGGCGCAAGGGATGGCGCGACTGCAGCTCATGCAACCGCTGGAGCCGCGAAGGCGTGGCGCCCATCTCGAAGGCCCCCCCGGCGAACAGCCGCCACGATTCACCCTGGCGCCGGTCGCGGAAGCGCGGCTGCAGCGCCGCCGGGTCGACCAGCTCGAGCCACGCGGGGAGACGTTCGAGGAGCTGATCGAGCATCACCCGCCGCGCCTCGTACGGCAGCGACGCCAGCTCGCGGAGGTTCATGCCGCCTTCGCCGAGGCATCGCCCCAGTCGACGACGCGCCAGCGCCGCTTGAGCGCCAACCGCCTCAGCCGCGGGTCGGGGTTCACCGCGACCGGAGAGGACACGGCCTCGAGGACCGAGAGGTCGCTGTACGAGTCGGTGTAGAAGATCGCATCGCGCAGCACGGTGCCCGAACGATCGGCCTCGGCCTGCGCATGGGGGAGCTTGCCGGGCCCGAAGCAGACCCCGCCCACCACCCGGCCGGTGTGCCGCCCCGCGGCGTCGACCTCGAGCCGGTTGCAGAGCACGCCGTCGAAGCGCAGCTCCGTTGCGACCAGCTCCGCGAGGTAGTTGCTCGAGGACGTCAGCATCACCAGCCTCCGGCCTTCGCGCCGGTGCTGCTCGATCGCCTGAAGGGCGCCCGGCCGGTAGGTCTGACGCACCTCCTGCTCGAAGAAGGTCGTGGTGCGATCCTTGAGCGCCGCCGCCTCGGTGCCCACCACGTGCGCGACGGCCTCCGCGACCATCGCCTCGGCCGAGGCGAAGCCGAAGTGGTAGCGGGCCAGCCAGGCCATCGCCTTGAACGCGTGGCGCTTCGAGAGGTAGCCCAGGGCCACCTCGCGGCGTACCCACAGCGTCCCGGAGTTCACCGAGAGGATCGTCTTGTCGAGATCGAAGAAGGCGATGCCCAGCACGGCGTCACCGTAACGCGGCGAACTGCCCCGTGCACTTCACGCGGGCTTGGGCGCGACCCAGCCGAAGCTCTGCACCGGCGCGCTGCTGCTGATGCGGGGCGACGACCAGGTGGCCTGCTGGCTGCGATCGGTGGCGCGGTGGGCGTCGACGGTGAAGAAGAACGTGAAGCTCTGGCTCGGCATGGCGCGCATGGTGCCTGCGCCGCGCGATCCCGCAAATTCCTGGCCACGCTTTTCAGACCGGTGATCCAGCCCGATCACCGGGACGCCCGATTCCCCTCGGAGCGGGTGATCGATCCCGATCAGGTCGCGCAGAGCTGCTTGATGTCGATCGACCGATCGTCGGCGCGGCGACGACACTGGTTGCCGAAGCGGACCTTGGCCGGGGTGCCCGCGTCGGGGGTCTCGGCCGGCACGAGGAACTCGACGCCGGTGTTCCCCACCGTGCAGTTGTCCTTCTCGCCGGCCTTCCGGGTGATGACGAACTGCATCAGCCGCGGGTCCGACACGTTCTTGATCTGGATGGTCTGCGAGACCGA
>JBBRUE010001031.1:0-2193 GCA_038248085.1 Myxococcales bacterium
CGACCTCGACCTGACGCGGCGCCTCGCTGAGGCCGGGCTGCCGGTGATCCTCACCGCCCAGTCCGCCAGCGTGGAGCTGGCCGTCGCCGCGCTGCGCAGTGGCGCGCGGGACCTGGTGAGCGAGCCGATCGACGAGGTGGTGCTGGCCCAGACGCTCGAGCGCCTGTGCCGTCAGCGGGGGGGCCGCACCCGGCTGCCCCACCCCCACCGCGTCGGCGACAGCACCTCGATGCGGCGCGTCGCCGCCCTGGTCAGCCGGGTGGCGAATGGGGACGCGCCGGTGCTGCTGTGCGGCGAGAGCGGAACCGGCAAGGAGCTGGCCGCCCACGCCATTCACGCCGAGGGGCCGCGCCGCCACGCGCCCTTCATCGTCGTCAACTGTGCGGCGGTCCCCGGGCCCCTGCTGGAAAGCGAACTCTTCGGTCACGCCCGGGGCGCGTACACCGACGCCCGCGCGGAGCGGAAAGGGCTCTTTCTCCAGGCCGAGGGCGGCACCCTCTTCCTCGACGAGATCGGTGAACTGCCCCTCGAGCTACAGCCCAAGCTCCTGCGCGCACTGCAGGAACGGAAGGTGCGGCCCCTGGGCGGCAACGGGGAGATCGCCTTCGACGCCCGCCTGATCACCGCCACCAACCGCGATCTCGAGGGCGCGGTGCGCGATCGCCACTTCCGCGAGGATCTCTATTACCGCGTCAACGTGGTGCGCATCGATCTCCCGCCCCTGCGCGAGCGCCAGGGCGACGTGCTTCCGCTGGCCCAGCACTTCCTCGAGCACATCGCGCACCGCCACGGCCGGCCCGTCGCCCGGCTGTCGGAGGCCGCGGCCGATCGGCTCCTTTCCTACGACTGGCCTGGCAACGTCCGCGAACTCGAGAACTGCATCGAGAGTGCCCTCGCCCTGGCCCGCTTCGAAGACGAGATCGGCGTCGACGATCTCCCGGCTCGCATCCGGGGGGCGGTCACGCCCACCGACCTCGCCCTCCCGTCGGCCCGGGCCGATCAGCTGGTCACCCTGGAGGAACTCAACCGCCGGTATCTCCACCGGGTGATGCGCGCCCTCAACGGAAACAAGAGCCGCGCCGCCGAAGTGCTGGGCGTCGATCGCCGCACGCTGTACCGGATGCTGGCGCGCGAGGTGCGCACCCCGGCCCCGTGACGATTTGCCACGCCGTGACAACGGGCCTCATTCTTCCGTTGCGCACCCCCTCGTTCCGGCGTGGGATTCGCCGATGCCCACCTTCTCGCAGCTGAAGCTCTCGGCCGCCGCCCGCCCGCTCGTCGACCAGGTCCTCGCCCGCGCGACGACCGACGCCGACCGCGCCCGCATCCAGAGCGCGCTGGTGAACGCGGCCGGGGCCGACCTCAACAAGGTGCTCTCCGCGCGCGAAGTGCAGGCCGTCGCCGACGCCTTCGAGACCGCGGGCCACGGAGCCCTGACGCCCGATCTCCTCGGCGTCGGCCTCGAGCAGGCCCACGTCGCGATCAAGTCGATGGCCGACCTCGGCAACCTCGACGGCGTCAGCAACGTCTTCACCCTGCAGGGCGCCTCGGTCGAGACGCGCATGGTCCGCGAGCTCCAGGACGCGGTGGGGCGCGCCAACGGCCGGCCGATGGACGTCAACATGCTCATCTTCGAGTTCCAGAGTGACGCGATGCAGAAGGCGATCACCGACATCGCGAAGCAGAACCCGAACGTCACCTTCCGCGTGATCGCCGACTCGGGCCAGGCGAGTGAGACGGGCGGCAACGCGCTCCCCGAGCTGCTCAAGCTGGCGCTCCCCAACATCCAGGTGAAGTTCAAGAAGGACTTCCCCTACGTCTGGAGCGACACCGCCAAGCGCCCCCTCTACAACCACGGGGCGACGCAGGGCCTCAACCACCACAAGGGCTTCGTCACCGTCATCGACGGCAAGCCCGACGCGCTGCACACCGGCTCGTTCAACAGGTCAGCGACGGCCGACACCAAGAACTACGAAGATCTCACCATCTTCCAGAACAAGGACTCTTCGTCGCGCCGCGCGGTCGAGCAGTTCGGCAGCGAGTTCGCCGGCTACTGGAATACGCCCGACGCCGCGCTCTCGCCCAACGTCTTCCAGAACTACAAGGGCACGAAGTGGAACGAGATGATGACGGCGCACGGCCAGCGGCCCACCGCCACCACCACCCGCGCTGACGACTCGTACGCCGCCTACG
>JBBRUE010001032.1:0-2187 GCA_038248085.1 Myxococcales bacterium
GCGAACTCGACAGCCTCGCGCCAGACGCCCCGGGCGGCGGGCTCACCCTCGACGCGTTCACCCGCGCGTTGATGGACCGGCTCAAGGCGCAGTCGACACCCCACGTGGTGGCCAGGGGCCAGCTCTCGATTCGCCTCGGCCGCGGCGGCGTCGCGCGGTTCGATCTCGAGCCCCTGTTCACCGAGGCGATGCGCGTCGGGCGCTAGCTGCCCGAGTCGGTCGACCTGCTCGCGAAGGACTTCGCCGAGCGCAGCCTGGGGTTGCCGCCGGGCCGGCTCCAGCTGCTGGCCAAGGTGCTGCCGGTGGTGCGCGACTCCACGTTCCTCGAGCGCGGGGAAGGCGGCGCGCACCGCGAGGGGCCGGCGGGCCTGTGGTTCTTCTTCGCCATCGACGACCCGGAGGTGGTGCTCTACGTGCCCGAGGGCCTGCTCGCCGCGCACCGCATCAGCATCGAGGCGCTCGACGAGGCGGCGTGGAAGAACCTCGAGGCGCGGCCCACGGAGGTGCGGGCGCTGGAACTCGAGCAAGGCGCGCTGCGGCTGTCGGCCACACCCACCGGGCTGTGGGCGCTCGCGCACGGCGACGGGCACGATGCGGCGCGGTTGCTCACGGTCTCGCACCAGGCGGCGATCGAGAAGGTCAGCGGGGGCGGCCCGCTGCGGGTCTACCTCGGGCTGCGCGAGCTGGTGCTCTTCTGCCGCGAAGACGACTCGAGGTCGGTGAAGAAGCTCGAAGGGCTGGACGCCGCGCGGGAAGGCATCGTCGGCGCGTGGCGCCTGCTCGACGGCCGGCTCACCGCGCTCCCGGAGTGGGACGTCGACGACTGACGGTCACCCGGCGAGGGCCGCGTCGACGGTGCACGCTCCGTCGCGCAGCAGCAGCTTGCAGGTCTCGGCGCGGTCGGCGCTCCCGACTGCCATGACCGGGTTCATCGCCGGTGCGCTGGCTTCACGCACGCGCAGCGTTCAGAGTCGTCGGCGTGATGAAGCGAGCCCTGACGGTGGTGTCGTTGTTGGCAGCAGCCCTGGTCTTCGCGCAGGGAAGACCGGCGGCCCGCGATGGCGGCGTCGCCCCCTCGAAGGCCGCGCCTGCGCCGGTCGATGCCGGCGTGGCCGAGCCGATGCGCGGGCCCGCACCGCCGAGCACCGCGGAGTACGAGAGGCTGCGCAAGGAAGTGGCCGAGCTGCGCACCCGCACCACCGAGCTCGAGCAGAAGGCGGCGAAGGCCGACGCGCTGGCGAGCGACCTCGACAAGCTCCAGAAGAAGCTCGACGCGCTCAAGGGCCAGGTCGACGCCATCGAGGAGCGCCGAGACAATGCCGAGCGGGAGATCGCCAATCGCAAGGCCCAGACCGCGCAGGCCAACGCCACCGTCAACGGGGTGCTCCAGCAGCTGACGACGGGGAACACGGCCAACGTCGAGGCGTGGCTGCGGGGCGCTGAGCAGCAGTACACCGGCAACGCGCAGAAGTTGGTGCAGCTCGCGCGCAACGCGCTCGGCCAGGGCGACCTCAACGCCACGCGGCAGTACCTGAACCTCGCCCTCATCGAGGCCGCCACGCCGCCCGCCCCCTGATGGAGTCGAGGGTCCACTCGGGAGTAGCCTTCAGCCTATGGGACGCATTCTGACTGTCGTGATGGGCCTCGCCATCGTGGGTTACCTCGGCTACCGCCAGATGCACGGCAACGGGCCGGTCGGCAATTCGACGCCCAAGGAGCGGCTCGACAACGTCAAGGCCGCCGCCACGCGCATCGAGCAGAACGAGGCCAAGGCCACCGAGGAGGCCCTCAAGAAGGCCAACCCCGACGGGCCGTGACTCACTTCGCCGCGGGCGGTGCGGCCGGGGCGTCGGCCTTCTTCTCGTCGAGCTTCTGGTTTTCCGTCGCGGGCGCCGCGGCCCCGAGCACTTCGACGCTGCGCGCCGCCTTCGGCAGGAAGTGGTCGAGCTTGCCCAGGTAGTAGGCGATGCCCACCGCCGCGATGATGATCAACGCGATGTACAGCTTCCACGGGCGGCGCTTCTCGGCGTACGGGTCCTGGGTGTCGAGCTTGCTCCCCTCGGGCAGCTTCGCCGTCTTGGTGAGTGACGCGCCGAAGGGCACGTTGAGCATGGCGTTGGCGTTGACCGCCCAGCCGTTGGCGTCGAGCAGCGGGCCGATGTTGCGCTGGCGCAGCTTGAGCCACGC
>JBBRUE010001033.1:0-2176 GCA_038248085.1 Myxococcales bacterium
CACCGTCGCGCTGAGCCGGCAGGGAAACCGCGGAAACTGGCGACGCTCTTCACCCATCTGGGTTGATTAACGACGGGCGCCGGTGGCCAGCACGCCCGATTCGGTCGCCACGAAGTCCATCGGCACGTCGTGCGCGTCGACCGGGAGGTCCGTCACCACGTTGCAGTCGAAGGCGACCCCGATGCACGGGGCGCCCGGGCTGCGGCAGGCGAGGGTGGCGTCGTAGTACCCGCCCCCGCGGCCCAGTCGCAGGCCGGCCCGGGTGAAGGCCACGCCCGGCACCAGGAAGAGATCGATGTCGGCGATCGCCCGCTGCGGCGCGTGCGGGGGGGGCTCGCGCAACCCGAAGGGGCCCCGCGCCCACTCGTCGCCCACGAGGCGAAAGCTCAGCACCTGCGACCCCTTCACCACCCGGGGAAAAACGCACACCACGCCGCGGCTCCCCAGCTCGAGCACCAGGTCGCCGAGGGGGACCTCGAACGATTGCGCGTCGTAGACCGCCACCGCGCGGATCACCCGGTCACTGAAAAGAGGAAGGGCGGCGAGGTGTCGCTGCACCTCGCCGCCCAACCGTTGAACCACTTCTGGACTCAGCGACCGCCGACGGCTCTCTGCTTCCTTCCGCAGCGCCGCCTTGTCCGATGAAAAGTTCCCCGCCATGGCCGTGTGGCTCGACCTTCACTGAACCTGAACGGTTCAGGTGGGAGCCATCAGCCTTCTTTCGGCGTCCCTCTCTCTTGCGAGGAGGGCTTGCACCCAGTTGGTCGAGACAGCCCCCGTTGGTTATGTATCGGTTCGAGTGTCAGTCGATCATCACGTACCCCGCAGGGAACAGCCGTTGGAGATGCTCCTCCTGTAGCGCTGATCATAAGGGTCTGCCCGCACGTTTCAAGGTGCTAACCTGCATGAGCGGATGAAGCGAACGCTGGTGGCAGTGGCGCTGGTCTCTTTGGCTTCGGCAGCAGCTCCTCCGCCGCCGTTGCTGGGGCTCTATGCCGTCGGCGAGATGGGCCTGGTCGAATTCTCGATGTCCGACGGGAAGATCGTCGGAAAACTGCGTGCTTCGGCCCAGTGCGTCTTCCCGCCCGACACCCAGGTCGTCACCGGCAGCTTCGAAGGCAACGTCTTCGTGGGCACCGTGACGCTGTGCCAGGAAGGCGCCAGCTGCCCCGGCCAACGCACCTACCCGCTGTTGGGGGTGTTCCACGGTGACTCCGTGGCCTCGTGGATCCACCTCGACCCGCGCTGCACTAGCCCGGCGCTCGACGGCAAGGCGCTCTTCTTCCGGCCGGCGACGGTCGAGGAGAAGCAGAAGGTGCTCGGCGACAACTCGGCCTCGGCGGTGGCCCAGAAGGGCAACAAGGCCGACCCGCAGAGCCAGGCCGCCGAAGCGATCATCGAGGCCAACCGGCTGTTGCAGGACCAGAAGATCGGACCCGCGCGCGAGAAGTTCCGCCAGGCGATGGAGGCCGACGAGTCCCGCTGGGAGGCCGTGATGGGCTTCGGCGTCACCGAGGTGAAGCTGGGCCGGGCCGATCGCGCCTTCGAGTACTTTGACAAGGCGATGAGCGTCGCCACCGGGCAGGGCCGTCGGGTCAGCGCCGCGCAGCTCTCGCAGATTCACTACAACCGGGCCTGCGCGCAGCTCGCGACGGGCGACAAGAAGGCGGCGGTCGCCTCGCTGCGCAACGCGCTCAAGCTGGGGGGGGCGAGCATGTACCTCGACCAGTTCTCCGACGACCGCGATCTCGAGGCCCTGCGCTCCGACCCCGACTTCAAACGGCTCGTCGCCGATACGATGGTGCTGAGCAAGAAGAAGCCCAGGTGAACGGTGGGCACGGGGAACTACGAGATTCTCCGGTTGCTGGGCAAGGGCGGCATGGCGGAGGTGTTCCGCGTGCGCGCGGTGGCCGGCCGCTACACCGGGCGTGAGCTGGCCCTCAAGCGGCTGCTCCCCGCGCTGCGCAAGGACGAGGAGGCCGTGCGCCTCTTCACCGCCGAGGCCGAGCTCTCGCGGCACCTCCACCATCCCAACATCGTCGACGTGCTCGACGTGGGCGTCGACGCCGACGACATCTACATCGTGATGGACTTCATCGACGGGCGCGACGTGGCGCAGATCATCAAGCGCTGCCGGCAGGTGAAGGTGCCCTGGCCCATCGACTTCGCGCTGTAC
>JBBRUE010001034.1:0-2176 GCA_038248085.1 Myxococcales bacterium
GGAGCGGTTGACGTCGTACTTCTCGGCCAGCTCCCGCTCCGAGGGGAGCGGATCTCCCGGCTGGAAGCGGCCCTTCACGATGGCGCTCCGCAGGGTGCTGGCGATGCGCTCGGCGACGTTTCGGCGGGTCGGTGCGGTCATGACTGGTCCGACCAGTTAGCACGACTGGTTTACAGCCTGCAAATGGGCGCCCCCATTGACGGGGCTGCGGCGCTCGGTCAAAGGTGGCCCGACCAGTTGGTCCTCCAGGAGGAAACCCCATGCAGGCTCCCCTCGAACCCGTGCAGCGCGCCTTCGACCGTCTCAAGCTCGCCGCCAACACCAGCCCGTTCCCCACGGCCGAGGTGCGAGAAGACCGGCTCGATCGACTCGACAAGCTGGTGGTGCAGTACCGCGACGCGTTCGTCGTCGCGATCTCGGCCGACTTCGGCACCCGCTCCCGCGCGGAGACGCTCTCGGCCGACGTGCTGCTCACGATCCAGGCGATCCGCGACGCGCGCCGCAACGTGCGGAGTTGGATGCGGAAGCAGCCGGTACTTCCGAACCCCTTCTTCCTGCCGTCGAGCGCGTTCATCGAGTTCCTCCCGCGCGGCGTGATCGGGGTGATCGCGCCCTGGAACTACCCGGTGAACCTCGCGCTCGGGCCGCTCGCCGGCGTGCTCGCGGCCGGCAATCGCGCGCTGGTGAAGCCCTCGGAGTTGACCCCGAAGACCTCCGCGCTCATCGCGAAGGCGGTCGCCGAGTTCTTCAGCGCCGAGGAGATCGCAGTCGTGACCGGAGGCCCGGAAGTGGCGCGCGCCGTCACCGCGCTGCCGCTCGACGGCCTGGTGTTCACCGGCTCGACCCCGGTGGGGAAGCTGGTCGCCGCGGCCGCCGCACAGCACCTCACGCCGGTCACCCTCGAGCTCGGCGGCAAGTCACCGGCGCTCATTCACCCCTCGTACGATCTCGCCAGGGCCGCGGAGCGGGTGGTGGTCGGCAAGCTCTTCAACGGCGGCCAGACCTGCATCGCGCCCGACTACGTGCTGGTGCCGAAAGGGAGCGAGGGCCGCTTCCTCGCCGAGGCCTCCAAGGCCGTCGCGCGCTGCTACCCGCGCCTCGAGGGCTTCACCTCGATCATCAACGACCGGGCGAAGGCGCGGCTCGAGGGGCTGGTGGACGACGCGCGGTCGAAGGGCGCCCGGGTCGAGCTGCTCGCCGCGCCAGTCGGCGGCCGGGTGATGGCGCCGGTCGCGTTGCTCGGGGTGACGGCCGAGATGCGCGTCAGCCACGAGGAGATCTTCGGCCCGGTGCTGCCCATCGAGCTCTACGACACCCTCGACGAGGCGATCGATCGCATCAACGCGCGGCCCCGACCGCTGGCCTTCTACTACTTCGACGAAGACCTCGGCCGGGCCGACGGCGTGCTCTCCCGCGTGGTGTCGGGCGGCGCGAGCCTCAACGACACCCTGGTGCACTTCGCCCAGGAACACCTGCCCTTCGGCGGCGTCGGCGCGAGCGGCGTCGGCGCGTACCACGGGTTCAAGGGCTTCGAGACCTTCAGCCACGCGCGCTCGGTGCTCGTGGCCAGCAGCCTGAGCCCGGCGCGCAAGGTGATGACGCCCCCCATCGGCGCGTTCGTCGAGCGGGCCCTCGACCTCATGATCCGCGGCCTCACCCAGCTCCGCGGCTGAAGTTCAGACGTGCAGGCCGGGCGCCTCGCGACCCGTGCGCGACACGTACTCGGTGTACCCGCCGCCGTACGGCACCGGCCCCTCGGGCGTCAGCTCGAGCACCCGGTTCGAGAGCTCCGCGAGGAAGTGGCGATCGTGCGAGACGAAGATCATCGAGCCCTCGAAGCGCTTGAGGCAGTCGATCAACATCTCCTTGGTCGTCAGGTCGATGTGGTTGGTCGGCTCGTCGAGCACCAGCAGGTTCGGCGGGTCGAACAGCATCAGCGCCATCACCAGGCGCGCCTTCTCGCCGCCCGACAACACGCGGACGATCTTGTCGACCTCGTCCTTGCTGAAGCCGAAGGCGCCGGCCAGCGACCGCAGCGTGCCTTCGCTGCTGCGCGAGAACGCGTCGACCAGCGTCTGCCAGACGGTCTTCTCACCGTCGAGCACGTCCATCGCGTGCTGGGCGAAGTAGCCCATCTTCACGCTCGCCCCGACGGTGACCGAGCCCTCTTCCGGCC
>JBBRUE010001035.1:0-2157 GCA_038248085.1 Myxococcales bacterium
CGACGAAGTGACGGTCATTCGGGCCGGAGTTGAGGAAGCTCTCGACCTCGGCAAAGGCTCCCTGCGGCGTCGTCACGACTGCCGAGCCCTCGAGGTACGGCGCGTAGTCGAGTGGCACCGAGAGGTCGGCGAGCCCGCGTGCGTCGAACAGTTGGGTCTGGGTCTTGGAATGTTCGGCCGTGCCGACCGCGAGCGTCACGCCGGCTGGGAAGACGACGGGAACAAGGAGCTGGAAGCGCACCGGCTCGGTCACCTCCTGCGTGCGAATGACCGTGCCCGCGGGGATGATGACTGGCGCGAGCGCCGGGCGAGCCAGGCGGAGCTCCACCTGCGCCGTCGCTGGCTGCGCCCCGCTGAGTCGGTAGCCGAGCATCTTCGCCAGGGCCATGACGTTCTTGCGCTGGGTGGCGGTGGCGAGGCGCGACTCCCGGGCGAGGTTGTCCTGGTAGAAGGTCAGCACGTCACCGACGAGGGCGAACATTTCGAGCAACAGGTTGCCGAAGCTCGCGACGTCGAAGTCCGTCCAGTCGGGGAAGACGCTCTTCAACAGGGCGATGAGCCGCGCCCGGAGGGAGTCGAAGTCCTTCGACGTGTAATCGACAGATGGAGGGAGCACGGCCACTGCGGGCCAAAGCCGCAGTTCAGCGGCCAGCGGGGACTGGTCACCGCGTCATAGTGACTTCCGTCGTCGCGACCAGGGTCCCCTCTCGCACGCGAACACGCACGCTCAATGACGGGCCGGCCTGCTGGAGCTCAACTCCGAGCAACTGGGCGCCGGGCACCCACCGGGTAAGGGCGTCGCGTACGTACACCTGCGCGAGCTCGCCGAGGACCGCGTCGTTGCGCTGGTGGCGCAGCAAGGCGAGGCCGGCGCCGAAGTTGGTGCGCCACGGCAACTCACCTGAGGAGCGTGGCGTTGCACCCTCGGTCAGCAGCGCCTGGCGCACCTTCGAGGCGAGGAGGACCTCACCCGCACCCACGGCGAAGTCGCGCTTCTTGTCTCTGCGGAACGGGATGAGGAGGTTGGCCAGAGGGCGCATCAAGGCACCGGAATGGCGCTGCGCAGTTGCTGCAGCGTGCGCACAAGATCGTCGAGCGGCTTCACGGCATCGTCGAGGGGCTTGCCGGCCATCGCGGAGAGGTCGGGTGCCTTCGGGCCGCCGACCATCGCCATGAAGATGTCGAGGATGCCCAACAGCGTACCCAGCGCGCCGAGCCCCTTGCCGAGGTTCGTCGCCTCCTGCTCGATGTTCGCGCGCGTGCAGGCGGCGATGGCCGCGAGCCCCGCGTCGTTGAGCTCGGCCGCGAGCTGAGTCATTCGCCCCAACTGCCGCGCCTGCACCTGCAGGAAGACCAGTTGGTCACGGAGCTTGCTCAGCGTGTCGAGCACCAGGTCGACGACGCCGATGATGGTGTACGGCAGCGACAGCTGCGGCACGAGCCGAAGCAGCTTCGAGACCTTCTTCGTCATCTCGACGATGGCGCTGACCAGCTTCGTCGGGTCAGGTGGCGGACCAAGCGACTCCGGGATGGCCTTCACCGTGTTGAACACCGCGATGACGGCGTCGAGGATGTTGAAGACCGGCATGAGCGGGGTGAGCGCGGGCTGAATCACTTTCAGTAGGTCTTGCTGCTGCATCGTGACGCCGCCGGGCAAGGTCATCGAGAGCGGGTCCGGCAGGGCGGGGATGCGGATGAGGATCGGCAGGGCCATGGGGCTCCGTTCAGATGGGGTCTGCGCTGGGACGCACGACCCGGCCAGCGATGGTGACGAGCGGGGCCTCGATGGAGATGGCGCCCACGGCCTTCAACGTGAGCGCGGTCGTGGCCTCGAGGGTGACGGTGTTGTCCTCGGCGTCGAAGGTGAGCGAGTCGCCGGTCTTCTTGTTGGTCAGCTTGAGCTTGCGGCTCTTCTCCGACTCGTCGAGCTCGATGCGGAAGGTCTTCGTTGCGAACACGCGGTTGTCGGGCGGGTTTCGCTGCGCCTCGATGGGCACCTCGCTGTCGCCGCCCGGCTTCCCCCAGTGCGCAGCGAGGTAGTACGGCGCGTCCTCCTTGCCCTGGTTGAAGAACACCGCGACCTCGGCGTGCTTCTCGGGCACGGCGAAGAAGCCGCGGTCCTTGCTGCCACCTCCGACGGTACCAAGCGGCCAGGCC
>JBBRUE010001036.1:0-2137 GCA_038248085.1 Myxococcales bacterium
CCGAGGTCGAGAGCTTCCTCAACTCCGGCCCGAATGACCGTCACTTCGTCGCCGCGGTCGATCAGAGCGAACTCGCGACGCTGCGCTTCGGGAGCGGCGCCAACGGCCTGCCTCCGACGGGCACCATCTCGGCGACCTACAAGACCGGAGGTGGATCCGCCGGCAACGTCGACGCCGACCGTCTGGTCGTCATCGAGGGGAACTTCAAGGACGCCCGGGGCGCACTCGTGCAGGTGTCGGTGGGCAACCCGCTCGCGGCTTCGGGTGGCGCAGACCGGCAGACCATCGCGTCGGCGAAACTGCTGGCCCCCGAGAGCCTGCGCGTCCTCACGCGGACGGTGGCTCGCGAAGACTTCGAAATCAACGCCCGGCGCCTGCCCGGAGTCGCGCGCGCCCTGATGCTCACCTCCAACGAGGACCTCTCCATCGGGGAGAACACCGGCATCCTCTACGTCGTGCCGCAGGGCGGAGGTCAGCCGACGCCTGCGCTCAAGGCCCAGGTGCTGCGTCAGGTGACCGAGGCCTACCCATGCACGCTGACGTTCCAGGTGGCGGTGCAGGACCCGGTTTACCGGCGCCTGGACATCACTGCGCGTGTGTTCTTCCGCCAGGGCGTGACGCCGCTCATCGTTCGCGACGCCATCCGCGCGAACCTGCAGGCGTGGTTTCGCGTCAGCGAGCCCGATGGCACGCCCAACCCGAACGTCGACTTCGGCTTCAACATCAAGGACGCCGACGGCAACCCGGTCGGCGAGGTGGCGTGGAGCGACGTCTTCAACGTCATCCGCGACACGCCGGGTGTGCGGAAGATGGGCGACGCGCGGCTCGACCTGACGCTCAACGGGTTGCCGGCCGACGTGACGTTGAATGTGCGCGAGTTCCCTGTGCTCGGCACGGTTTCGCTCCGAAACGGCGACACCGGAGAGCTGCTCTGATGCCGCTTCTCAACCCCACCTTCGCTGACGCAGGCGCGCTTCCCGGAGAGGCCGCGCACTGGACGCTCACCGCGGTGACGAGCCTCGAGGTGCTGGCGGGCTTCGGCGCTGCAGCGCGCGAGGACTTCGAGCGGTGGAGCCAGTTCCTCGGAGCCCTCGCCGACGTGACGACCGTCCGCGCCTTCTTCGGCAACGACGGCTTCGAGGAGTTCGAGAGAGCCTGGGCGAACTCCGCGTTCCTCTTCGAGCTCCCCACCGGCCGCGTGGTGGCGTGCGCCTTTGGCGGGTTGGCCGTCGAGACCTGGACGCTCGCGGCTCCCTTCCTGCGCGAGTGGGGCGCGGTTCCATCGGTGCTCGGCATCGTCGAAGACTTCGTGCGCCAGGGCTTCATCACAGACTGGGCGGGCGTCACGAGCGCAGCGCTGCCGACCGAGACCTTCTCGGGCGCCTGGACTCACGCCGTCACCCTGTGAAGGAGCAGCCATGGCCGAAGCCGACTGGACGTACCTGAACAACGGACTCGACATCGCGGCGGTCGACCGCGGGGTGACGGCTGGCATCCCGGGCCCGCCGGGCGGGGGGAACTTTCTCTTCGGCTTCAACTCGCTCGCCGCTGTGCAGGGCGCCGTCGGGCTCTTCGCCAACCTCGTCAGCTTCGCGCCGATGGCGAATGGAGGCTCCATTCGCGGCTGCCTTCAGCGCGGGGCTGGTGGTGGACCGACGGGCTTCTCGCCGTTCCTCTTCCTCTGCTGCCAGGGGAACTCGGTCAACGACAGCGCGTACATGCTCGGGCTCTCCGACGATGACCCGCACCGCATCGTGTTGCGAAAGGGCGCCATCGCAGTGGGGCTGCCCGATGCCGACGGCCCGGGTGTGCTGCTCAAGTCGGCGGCGAGCTTCGCGCAGAGCACTTGGGTTCACCTGAGGCTCGACGTCATCGTGAACGCCAATGGCGACGTGGTGCTGAAGGTGCTCGAGAACGACCTCGCCGCGCACCCGCTGGGCACGGCGCCGACCTGGCAGCCTGTCGCGGGCATGGTGGAGTTCATCGACGACCAACTGGGCATCAACTCCGGGAGCCAGCCGCTAACCTCGGGACGCGGCGGCTTCGGGTGCTCGGTGAAGGACGTCACGCGCCGCACGTACTTCGACCACCTCGAGCTCTTCCGGCAGGTGTGACGCATGGAGCTGACGGCCTTCAC
>JBBRUE010001037.1:0-2134 GCA_038248085.1 Myxococcales bacterium
CCAGCCGCGAAGCCCGGCAGCCCTCGACCAGCGGCACCGGGAGCTCGAGGCCCTTGGTCACCACCACGCAGGCGAGCTTGGTCTCGAACAGCTTGCTCAAGATGGCGCGCTGCTGCTCGTCGGTGAGCGTGGCGAGGTAGCTGATCTCGGTGTTGCCGAAGACCTGCACGCGCTCCGGGTGGAGGTGCTCGGTGAAGCCGGTCAACGCCAGGCCGGGCTTCTGAATGCGGCTCGAGCTGATGGCGTGGGTGAGGCCCTCATGGCCCTCGATGAGCTCGAGCTTGAGGTCGTACTGCTGGTCAGCCAGCAGGCGCGACACGGGGACCTGCAGGGAGGTGGGGGTGGTGCTCACGGCCTGCGATTAAGCACGCGGCGCGGCCCGGCGACAGGTCGGGTTGAGCGGCGCGCGCGCGCCCGTCAGTTCCAGCGCGCGGTCACCTTCTGGCGCTCGCTGGTGTGGTGCCCGGCGCAGTTCTCGGCGTCGCTGTTCTCGGGCTGCGCGGTCTCGACGTCGAGCGTGTTGCAGCCGTAGAGCGGGGCGTACGAGAGCTCGAGCTCGGCGTTGAGGGCCTCGCGCTCGGCGCCGATCTTGTCGGTCTCAGGCTGCACGGCCTGCATGCACGGGCCCATCGCGGCGGGGGGCTTCTTCGCGCAGGCCTCGATCTTCTTCATCGCCTCCTCGAAGCGCTTGTTGAGGGCGACCATCTTCGGAGACGTCATGCCGACCTGCATCGCCTTCTGCATGCGCTCCATGTCGGCGGCGTCGAGGCTCGCGCTCAGCCGCACCCCCGACTCGGACAGCGACACCTCGTAGGTGCGCGGCCCCAGCACCTTGCCGCCCTTCTTCCATTCCCCGGCGACGGACTGGCGGTGGCCGCGCACGTCGAGGGGGAGGGTGAGCGTGGCGCCGTCGACGGTGAGGGTCAGCGTGCGCTTGCAGCCGACGAGGTACGCGGAGGACCACGCCTCGCGGCCCGACGTCGCATAGACGGCGACGAGCGAGAACGTGCGCGGCGCGGCCGTCTTCTTCGCGGTCAGGGTGCCGGTCCACTTGCTGCCGGCCCACGACTCCTTGCTGATCTCGACGTCGTCGATGTTCGCGGTGACGAGGGACTTCGGGGGCACGCCGTCGAGGCTGACGGTGAGCGCCTCGCCGGGGCAGATGACGCCCAGCGTGCCGTCTTCCAGCGCCTGGCCGAGGAACTTCACTTCCGGCGTGGGGAAGACCTGGGCCTTCTTGTCGAGCCCGAGCTTCTTGCGTTCGTCGGTCACCTTCACGCGGAAGTCGTCGGCGCGCTTCTGCCAGCCCTGCGCAGCGGAGGTGATGGCGAGGAGGCTCACGGCGGCGAGGGCGAGGCGGTTCATGCGGGCTCCGGGTGAAAGGCGAGGCACGAGACGACCGCAAGAAGACACAGGTCCGCGGGCCGTTCGAGCGGGAAGTCGACGAAGGTCCGCGAGAGCGCGGCGGCCAGCGCGGCGAAGACGAAGGGCGCGTTCGGGTTGCGCCAGGCGGCGACCAGCGGTGCGCCCAGCGCGAGGACCAGCGCCGCGAGGCCGAGGAGGCCCCGCTCCAGCAGCACCTCGAGCCAGTCGGCGTGCACGTGGTCTTGCACTCCGGTGAAGCGACTGTCGGGGTGCGCGGCCACGCACGCCGCGTCGGCACAGCGGGTCTGCCAGGAGGTGAGTTCCCACGCGGGCCAGTTCGTCACCACCGCGCCGGCGCCCAGGCCGAGCAGCGGGGCCTCGGTGACGTGCGGCAGCGCGATGGAGACGAGGTAGCGCCGGCCCTGCACCGTGGTGTGGGCGTCGCGCCAGAGGAGCGGTGTCAGCGCCAGCCCCGCGGCGAGGACGATCGGCAGCACGTTGCGCAGGCGCTGTTCGGCGAAGTCGTGGAATCTGCTGGCGGTCAGCCGAGCACTCCGCTCCTCGTTCGTCGCCCCCGCCTTGATGGGCGCCAGCGCGTCGGCGTTCTGCGCCACGACCGTCGTGCCGGGCCTCGCGTGCCGTTTCCGTCGGTGGAGGATGAACGCGAGCGCCGCCGCGGCCAGACCGAGCGCGACCCCGAGGCTCCCCGTCGCGGCGAGCGCGGCCGAGATGATCAGCAGTCTCCAGCGCGCGTGCGACGCGGCGAGGA
>JBBRUE010001038.1:0-2129 GCA_038248085.1 Myxococcales bacterium
CGTTCATCACCATCCTCACCGGCAACTTCAAGGCGACTGACTCCGCCACCGCGCGCCGCGGCCAGGGCGCGATCGTGGTGCACGTGAAGGACTTCCGCGACGCGGTGACGGTCGACGCCAAGTTCAAGGAGATCGACGAGATCACCATGGGCTACGTGACCGACGCGTTCCCCAGGCGCGTGGAGATGCTCTTCACCTTCAAGCCCGGGAGCACCAGCGGTCTGTCGGCGCTCGGCTACACCTCGCGGGAACAGCAGGACGGCTCGGGCGCGATGCGGTTCCTCTACACCGGCCCGGGGCCCGAGATTCAGCAACTGGAGATCGACTCGGCCTGGAAGCCCACCGGCGAAGGCAGGAGCCTCGGCGTCGTCCGCCAGGGCACGTACACCGGCTTCAACGTCACCGAGTGCTGGGGCCGGAGCTTCACCGTGGTGCGCTACGCCGAGAGCTGGCCCGGCGGCGTGACGAGCGGCGCCGCGGCGGACTGCCCGACGATCGACGGGTTCTGACCTCGCGACGCCGACGTTGACAGTAAAAACTGTCACGTTTATGGGGTGGCCGTTGAGTACCCCACGCCCCGAAAGTCCGATGAACGAGACCCTCGCCGACTACAGCCCGCGCGAAGAGGCGGCGAACGTGGCGACGCACGCCATCGGGGCGGTGCTCAGCGTCGTCGGCCTGGTGGTGTTGGTCATGCTGGCCTCGCAGTTCGGCACCGCGCTGCACGTGGTCACCGCCGCGGTGTTCGGGGTGATGCTGGTCTTCCTCTACCTCTCGTCGAGCGTGTACCACGCGGTCACCGACCCCAGGGCCAAGCACCTGGCGAAGGTCGTCGATCACGCGGGCATCTACCTGCTGATCGCCGGGACCTACACCCCCTTCACCCTGGTGACGCTCGCCGGGCCGTGGGGCCAGGGGCTGTTCGTCGCGGTGTGGGCGATCGCCGCGGCGGGCATCGCGGCCGAGGCCTTCTGGGTCTACCGCCCGAGGTGGCTGTCGGTGGTGCTGTTCCTGGCGATGGGGTGGATGGTGCTGCTCGCCAGCGGGCAGTTGTTCGCGGCGCTCGCCCCGGCCGGGCTGCGGCTGCTGGTGGCCGGCGGGTTGTCCTACTCGGTCGGCACGGCCTTCTACGTGATGAAGCGCGTGCCCTACATGCACGCGGTGTGGCACCTCTTCGTGCTCGGCGGCAGCGTGTGCCACTTCTTCGCGGTCGCGCTCTACGTCATCCCGGTGTGGGCGTGAGCGAGTTGACCCTCGACGAGTTGTCGGCGGCGACGAAGGTGCCGAGCCGCACCATTCGCTACTACCAGTCGAAGGGCGTGCTCCCGAAGCCCGAGCTGCGCGGCCGGGTCGCGATCTACGGAACGGCGCACGTCGAACGGCTGAAGCGGGTGGCTGAACTCCAGGACCGGGGACTGCAGATCAAGGCCATCGGCGATCTCCTCGCGCGGGTGGACCAGGGCGAGCTCGCGCTCAACGAGTGGCTCGGCCTCGACGATCAGCTCAAGGAGCCCTGGGCGGTCGACCAGCCCCGCGTGCTCTCCTCGACGGAGCTGCAGTCCCTGGTGGGCGAGCTGCGCCCTGGGCGGACAGCCTCGTTGGTGCGGGTGGGCCTGGTAGAGCGACGCGGTGACACCTGGCTGGTGCCGAGCGTCGCGCGGCTCACGCTGGCGGTGAACCTCGAGCGGGCCGGCGTCGAGCTCGACCTGGTCATCGAGGCCTCGCGGTTGATGCGTAAGCGCATGGGCAAGGTGGCCGAGGAACTGGCGGAGCTCTTCCTCTCGAAGGGGAAGAAGGGCCGCGTCGCCCTGGCGCCGTTGCTGCGCGCCCTGCGGCCCTCGGCGATGGAAGCCACGCGGCTGATCTTCGCCCAGGAGATGGAGCGCGTGCTCTCGGAGTGGACCGGGTCGGGACGCACCGCGAAGTTGTCGCGCTGAACGTTGGCTACTTCTTGAGCGCCGCTTCGGTCGCGCGGAGCAGCGGCCCCGACGACACCGGCTCACCGCTCGCGTTCACCATCCACGCGTCGGGCGTCACCGCGCCGAACTTCGACATGCGCTCGATCTCCGGCCCGATCTTCCCGGTCTTCTTCACCTGCTCCTCGATCTGGAAGGCGATCAGGTGGCCGA
>JBBRUE010001039.1:0-2052 GCA_038248085.1 Myxococcales bacterium
GGGCAAACGAGCTGACAGAGCCATCCCTGAAAAGCCCCTGGCTGATGGTGTGGGATCAACTGAAGGCCACAGCAGTGGTAGTGCTGATGGTGGCGGCGGCGGCATCGGCATGTTCATGATCCTCGGGCCGAACAACAAGGTCGCCCAGCGCGCGCGCGATGCGCACCGCAACGCGCTCCTCGCCGCCGAGAAAGAGAAGCGCAAGGGCACCGAGGCCGAGTTCGCGCCCTCAGAAGTGCCCCCGGCCGAACTCATGGAAGGCGAGGAGGCCCCCGCGGCCGAGATCGTCGCTGCCGCGCCGACGCCTGCGCCTGTCCCGGTCACCCCGGTCGTCGAAGCCGCTCCCAAGAGCTGAGCTGGTCCGTCGTCCCCATCAGGCGTGCAGCGATCTTTTGATCCTGCGCGCCTGACGTGTTTTCGGCCTGTTGACATGCGGGGTGCGACACCGTATGTCCGCCGCCCTTTCGCTGGTTTCCAGGGAACTGAATCATGCCCAAACTCAAGACACGGAGTGGCGCGAAGAAGCGCTTCCAGGTGAAGAAGTCTGGCAAGGTGAAGCACGGTAAGGCCTTCGCCAAGCACCTCTTCACCCACGCCAAATCACAGGACAGTCGTCGCCGCAATCGCGGCACTTCGCACCTCGACAAGATGGACGCGAAGAAGGTCATCAAAGAGATGTTCCCCTACGGGGCGAACTGAGAGAGGAGCTGAACTCCCATGCGTGTAAAGAAGGGCGTAAAAGCTCGTCGTCGTCGTAACTCGATCCTGAAGCTGGCCAAGGGTTTCCGTGGCCGCCGTAAGAACTGCTACAAGCGCGCGAATCAGGCGGTCGAGCGAGCGCTCGACTATGCCAGTCGTGACCGTCAGCGCCGCAAGCGCGACTTCCGCTCGCTCTGGATCGTCCGCATCAATGCGGCGGCCCGTGCGTTCGGCCTGTCGTACTCCAAGCTGATCGCCGGTCTCACCAAGGCGAAGGTCGCCATCGATCGCAAGATCCTCGCGGATCTCGCGGTGCACGATCCGGCGGGCTTCATCGCGGTCGCCCAGCTCGCCAAGGCGGCCTGAGAAGTTTTAGAGCCCACACGGCTCGATGACGCGGGGTCGCTCTGAGAAGGGCGGCCCCGTTTTTCTTTTCCTGGGGCGTAGGCCATGAACGACAGACTGGTGGCACTGGCAGCGGCAGCACAGCGCGAACTCGAGACGGCGATCGCCCCCGAGGCGGTCGAGCAGCTCCGGGTGAAGTACCTCGGCAAGAAGGGCGAGATCGCTGCGATCCTCGGCGGCATGGGCAAGCTGGCGCCCGACGAGCGCCGCGCCCTGGGCGAGAAGGCCAACGCGGTGAAGGCCGAGCTGGAGACGAAGATCTCCGCCGCCATCACCCGGGTGCAGGAGCTCGCGCTCGAGCAGGAGCTCAAATGGCCCCGCCTCGACGTCACGCTCCCCGGTCGCGGCCACGCGCTGGGCCGTCGGCACCCCGTCTCGCAGACCCTCGAAGACATCTGCGGCGTGTTCGCCCGCCTCGGCTTCGTGATCGAGCAGGGGCCGGAGATCGAGCTCGACTGGTACAACTTCGAGGCGCTCAACGTGCCGGCCGATCACCCCGCGCGCGACATGCAGGACACCTTCTACGTCGACGGGGGCACGCTCCACGCGGGCTTCTCGCACGTCAGCCCGGTCGTGCTGCGCACGCACACCTCGCCGGTGCAGATCCGCACCATGCTCGGCCAGAAGCCGCCGGTGCGCGCGGTGATGCCCGGCCGCGTGTACCGCAAGGACAGCGACCAGACGCACACCCCGATGTTCCACCAGGTCGAGGGGCTGCTGGTCGACGAGCAGGTCACCTTCGCCGAACTCAAGGGCACCCTCGATGCCTTCGCCCGGGCCTTCTTCGGTGCGAAGACCAAGACGCGCTTCCGCCCCAGCTTCTTCCCCTTCACCGAGCCCTCGGCCGAGGTCGATGTGTCCTGCGTGTTCTGCGCGGGCAAGGGCTGCCGGGTGTGCAAGCAGACCGGCTGGCTCGAGGTGCTCGGCAGCGGCATGGTGCACCCCAAC
>JBBRUE010001040.1:0-2052 GCA_038248085.1 Myxococcales bacterium
CACGATGGGCGGACTGGGCGGCACCTCGACGGGCTCCTCCCCCAGCAAGTGCCCCGGGCAGCCGGGCCAGGCGGGCGCGGGCGGCAAGGCGAGCGGCGTCAACAACAGCTGCGACCTGGGCGTCGGCGCGTCGGGCTGGCAGCAGGGCGGTGGCCAGGGCAACGGCGGCGGTGGCGGCGGTGGCGCAGGCTTCTTCGGAGGCGGCGGCGCCGGCTTCGTCTGGACCTACGCATCGGGTGGCGGCGGCGGCGGGTCGAGCTCCGTGGGGCCGGGCGCCGCGATGGTGTCGGTGCTTGGCGGCACCGACCAGGCGCAGGGCAACCCGACCGAGAGCCTGGGCGCGGGAGCCGGTGGCTTCGACGGAGTGGGCGGGCTGACGAACGCCGAAGGCAAGCCGGGCCGCGTGACCCTGGCCTGGTGAGTCGCCTCTCGGGGAGAAGGATCGCTTCACCCTCCCCCGGCAACACAGGGACATGAACGTCAACGCGCCCCTGCTGATCGCCGTGCTCACGCTGACCGGCGCACCGGCGTTCGCGTTCCACCATCACCATCACCACCACCACTTCTCCTCGCACTCGTCCTCGTCACATCATTCGCTCGAGGGCATCTGTCTTCGCTGGGCGAACGTCCCGGTCGACGCGGGTGTCGACGCAGGCGTGCTCGAGCAAGCCGAAGAGGTGGACGTCGACGGGGGCGAGCTGTTCGACGCCGATGGCGGTGAAGAGACCGATGGCGGCGAAGACCTCGACGACGCCGCCGGCACTCCGGTGCCCGGGACGGTGCGGGTGTGCGTCGAGCGCCTGCCGTCGTTCGGCTGCTCCGTCTCGGGCGGGTCGAGCGCTGGTATTGCGGCGCTCATGCCCTTCGCGGTGCTGGCCCTCGCGCTGCTGTCGCGACGCCGCGTTCCTGCGCGGGCCTGAAGTCGCCGGCGACTACCGGAACAGCCCGCTGACGATGCCGATGAGCGCGCGGGCGCCGAGCTCGACGAGGTCGCCGCTGCCGGAGCCTCCGAGCGGATCGCGCACCTCACGTTCGTGCCTGATCACCCGCATCTGATCCATCACCAGGCGCGCCGCGATGGTGGGGTCCACGGTCGTGCGCGCGGCCTCCTGCTTCTGCAGTTCGCGGAGCGTCAAGTTGATGGTGTCGTCGCTCAAGATGGTGAGCGGCGCCGAGCAGTGGGCACAGGTGAGCGTCTCGGCGAGGACGATCGGCGCGCCACAGCTCGAGCAGTCGATCTGTTTGACGGTGATCCTGAGTTCCTCGACCTGCATCGGTGTCGGCGAGCGCACCAGGTTCTTCTCGCGAAGGAACTGGAAGAACGTGGTGAAGCGGCCATGGGCCTCGCACCGGAAGTACGAGAAGCGGGTGCCGCGCTGGGTGTCGAACGTCTCGACCAGCGGGCCGGTACACCGGGGACACCGCTTGGCGGGAACCAGCGGCTGGCGGGCGCTCTCCTTGCGCTCGTACATCGAGGCGAAGAGCTTGAGCGTCGCACCGGGCGTCAACTGCAGGCTCTCGCGGCCGTCGAACCACAAACCGTTGCAGTGATGACAGACATCGATCTCGACTTGCGCGCCGTAGATCGCGGGGAACGTCTCGGCCTGCATCGGGTGCGTACATCCGGGGCAATTCATCGACGCGCAGTCTACGCCCAGACCTGTCGCTCAGAGAACGCTGAGGCCCGCCTCCGTGCCGACGTAGAGCGCGGCGCCCGACACGAGCATCGACGACACCCGCGGGTCCGCGAGGCCGTGCACCGGGGTCACCGCGCCCGTCGCCGCGTCGAAGTGCACCACGCCGCCGAGGGTGCCGATGAACGCGCCGGTCTTGGTAAGCCCCACCGCGGTCACCATCGCGCTCGGGAGCCCGGTTGACACGCGCGTCCAGACCGCGCCGTCGAAGTAGTTGAAGCCGGTCTGGCACGTCCCGGCGACGAGCCGTCCTGCTTCGTCCGCATCCATGGCCGTCACCCAGTTGTCGGTGAGGTCGCGGCCGTCGTGAAAGCGGGTCCACACCGTGCCATCGAAGCGGATGAGGCCGCGGTCCTCG
>JBBRUE010001041.1:0-2018 GCA_038248085.1 Myxococcales bacterium
ACGCCGTGAAGGCGCTCCTCGCGGCGCTGGGCGGGGCCCTGGCGCTCGGGCTGTCGTGCGGGCCGCCGCCGCCCCCGGGTTGCTGCGGCACATCGGTAAACTTCGCGCGCGACCGCGTCTACGCCGGCAGCCTCTCGTCGGCCGATGGGGGCACGCCGACCGCGGTGCGCTTCGTGGTGACGGCCACCGGCAAGGTGACCGCGACCTTCACCCGCGACGGGAAAGAGGTCGTCGAGGGCTTCGACGCGAACTTCACCCCCTGAGCTGCCGGGCGATCCGTCGCGGAACACCCGCGCGATCCAGAGCAGGGCACCTCCAGCGCCCCAACGCCTCGCATCAACCGGTTAGCGGTTGGCATCGCCGGTGCTGAGTGACGGTTCGACCGCGACGTTCCCGTCAGCGGCGTTCCAGGGAGTCAGCGATGGATGTCCGCTTCTGGGGTGTTCGTGGAAGTGTCGCCTCGTCCGGTTCACAAGTTGCGAAGATCGGCGGCAACACCTCGTGCCTCGAGTTGGAAAGCCAGGGGCACCGGCTGATCTTCGACGCGGGCACCGGGCTGCGCTCGCTGGGTGACTCGTTGATCAAGTCGCCGCCGGTGAAGGCCACGATGCTCTTCTCGCACCTGCACTGGGACCACGTGCAGGGCTTCCCCTTCTTCTCGCCGGCGTTCCTCCCCAGCACCGAGCTCACGCTCTATGGGCCGGGCGCCGATGGACAGCAGCAGCTCCAGTCGGTGCTGACCCAGCAGATGCAGCCTCCCAACTTCCCCGTCCCGCTCTCGGCGATGCGCGCGAAGATGGACTTCCGCTCGGCGCTTCCCGGTGGGGTGATCGAGACCGGTCCGTTCCGGGTGACGCCCTTCGAGCTGCCGCACCCCCAGGGCTGCATCGGGTACCACGTCGAGGCCGACGGCTTCCGCGTCGCGTACTGCACCGACGTCGAGATGACGCTCGAGTCGCTGCGCACCGACGTGGGCGACGTGCTGGCCGGCGTCGACGCGCTGGTGCTCGACGCCCAGTACACCCGCGACGAGTACGAGGGCCGGGTCGGGCCGCCGAAGAAGGGCTGGGGCCACTCGACGAACATCGACGCCGCGCGCATCGCGCAGTCGGTCGGCGCCAAGCGGCTCTTCTTGTTCCACCACGACCCGGGCCACGTCGACGGGCAGGTCGAAGACATGGCCGAGGAGGCCCGCCACTACTTCTCGGCGAGTGAGCCGGCGCGTGAAAACAAACGCATCACCCTGGGGTGAATCACGTGACAGCGCACGCTTTGGCTTGCACGGGTGCCCCGCTGGGGCTGGACTCCTTCCTCTCCGAGATGGCGAAAACGAGCGATCCCTCTGCTGTGGTGCTGTCCGTCGGTGGGCTGGTCGGCCAGGAGGTCAACCTCGACGAGTTCCTCGCCCAGTTGATGGATCGCATCGCCCACACGATGCAGGCCGACCGCGGCACGCTGTACCTGGTCGATTTCTCGCGGGGCGAGATCTTCAGCCGGGCGGCCCACCTCCCGGAGCTCAAGCAGATCCGCCTCAAGCTCGGCCAGGGCGTCGCCGGCCACGTCGCGCAGCAGGGCGGCGTGGTGAACATTCCCGCCACCAAAGACGAGCAGCGCTTCAACCCCGACATCGACAAGATCACCGGCTACCGCACCAGCTCGCTGCTCGCGGTGCCGCTGCTCGACGCCCAGGGCACGGTGTTCGGCGTGCTCCAGGTGCTCAACCGCCTCGGCGGGGGCATCTTCGATTCCGACGACGAGAAGAAGCTGCAGAGCATCTCGGCGCAGGTCAGCCAGGCGCTGCAGGCCACCTCGCTCTACACCGAGCTGCTCCGCGCCCGGGAACGGCCCGAGCAGCCGGTGGGCTACTTCTTCAACAAGGTCATCGGCGAGTCAGCGCCGATGCGCGCGATCTACAAGACCATTCAGAAGGCGGCGCAGACCGACGCCACCGTGCTGCTGCGCGGCGAGTCGGGTACCGGCAAGGAGCTCTTCGCCCGCGCGGTGCACGTCAACAGCCG
>JBBRUE010001042.1:0-1983 GCA_038248085.1 Myxococcales bacterium
ACGCCAGCCCCACGCCGAGCACCAGCGCGAGCCCGAGGAAAACCAGCACCACCATTGGGTGCGGGGAGAGACTGACCAGCTTCCAGGTGTCGATGGACTCCATCACCGGCGCCGATTCATGATCACTGGCAGGTGCACGGCGTCATCTTTGTAGTCGAGGCACAGCGCGTACATCGCGAGGTTGAGGGCGAGGCGGGTCGCGAGCTCACGCTGGCGCATGCCGCCGGGGGCCGGCTCGAACTCCCAGGTGCCCGACTCATCGCGGTTGAGGGCGCCCATCACGTCGTTCTGCGAGTACACGACGGCCGCGCGCTTGTTGACGAGGCACGCCTCGAGGTTGGGCTTGTTGAGGAAGCGGCCCGGCGCGCTGTCGATGAGGAAGAACGACTTGAAGATCACGTGCGTCGAGGGGAGCGCGGTGAGCGGCGACTGGGGCAGCACGCGCGCCAGCTCGCGGCGGACGGCGAGGTCGAAGCCCGCGCCCTCGGACCCATCGTTGGCGTCGGCGAAGAGGAAGCCGCCGAAGGTGAGGTAGCGGCGGAGGTTCTCGATCTCGGCCTGGGTGAACGGGGGGAAGTCGCCGTCGGACGAGAGGTAGAGGAACGGGTGCTCGAAGAGCCGCGGGCTGTCGAGGGTGAGCGGCCGGGCTTCGAGCAGCACCTCGACCGACGTCCTCCGCTGGAGTTCCCACGCGAGGCGCCGCAGACCCGAAGCGCGGAGATCCCACCGGCCACCGTGCTTCACCACCGCGGGGATGAAGCGCGACGCGTCGCCGAACCCGAAGGCGGGCAGCGAGGCGGCAGCGGCGAGGAGGACCCGGCGGGAGATCATGGCGCGTCTGGTTCTAACGGGCTGAGGCGCGCTGTTGTTCCCGCGAGGCACGAGGCTCATATAGCCCGTTCACGTCGTCGCGCACGCCCGGGAAATGGGCTATTCGCGCTCGCCATGGCCAAGAAGAAGGAAGACCAGAGCCACTCGGTGCTGAAGGTCGCCTACGAGGCGTTCGAGCGCGGCGACATGGTGCAGGCGCGCGCGTTGGCGAAGGCCGTGCTGGCCGGGAAGGTCGGGCGCGACGACGAGAAGGTGTCCTCCGAACTCGGCAAGTTGCTGTCGATCGAAGGCGCCGTGGTGGCCGAAACGCCCGCCGCCGTGGCCCAGGAGCTCATCAGCCGCTCCATCGTGGCGCCGAGGCCCTACGTCTTCGTGGGCGCAGTCGTCGCGGCCTACGTCACCCTCGTGATCATCGCGATGGTCCGTTACCACTCCTGATTCCGGGCCCGCCGTGGAGCAACTCCAGAGCGCCTTCGAGCCCTACCGCCACCTCGACCCCATGGGCTGGGTCGGGGTCTTCCGCTTTCTCCCGGGGTGGGGCGGGCTGGTGGCGATCGTCGTCGGGGTGTTGATGCTGTTGTACGGCGGGCGGCACCTCTTCCGCCTCGTCGCCGCGCCGCTGGGGGCGTTGATCGCGACCATCTGGGCCGTGCCGCTGGCGCAGCGCATGGGCTTCGGGGTGAACCTGCGACAGGTGTCGGTCGTAGCGACGATCGCATTGTTTGCCGCGGGCCTGGCCTGGCCACCGATCGTGGTGTTCTTCGCCTTCGGGGTGCCGGCGGGGCTGCTCGGCGGTCAGCTCGCGGGCAACGACTGGATCCTCGGCTTCGGGCCCGGGTTCTTCATCGGCGGCGCGCTGGGCGTGGTGATGCACCGCCTGGTCGGAGCGATCCTCTCGGCGGCGGTCGGCGCGTGGGTCGCGGTGCTCGGCATTCTCGCGACGCTCAACCCCTTCATTTCTGCGGTGGGCTGGCTGGCGAGCAACCCGGTGGCGGTGCTGTCGATCGCCGGATGCTTCGCGATCGCCGGCGCGGTGTTCCAGATCTTCGTGCGCCCCACCGCGGAGCAGGCCGAGGCCCAGGCCCTCGAGCGCGCCCTCGCCAAGCGGAAGGCCAGGGAGCAGAAGGCCACCGAGGCGCGCTGGGCGAAACA
>JBBRUE010001043.1:0-1969 GCA_038248085.1 Myxococcales bacterium
CGACGACATCTTGTCCGGCATCGTGAAGATCGACTTGTACCCGCGCACCGCGGCGATCATCGCCAGCGCGAAGCCGGTGTTGCCCGAGGTGTTCTCGATGATCGTCCCGCCCGGCTTGAGGCGGCCGTCCTTCTCCGCCTTGTTCACGATGTGCACCGCCATGCGGTCCTTGATCGCGCCGCCCGGGTTCATGAACTCCAGCTTCACGTAGACCGTGGCGTCGTCCGGGCCGACCAGCTTGTTCAGCTTGACGATGGGCGTGTTGCCGATGGCATCGATGACGGAGTCGTGGACGTTGTGCTGAGGCATGACGCGCCCATACCAAACCGCGGCCGCTGATCCGAGCGCGGTGGGGCCCCCAAAAGCCGAAAACGACGACGCACCGCGCTACTGGACCTTGCGGACCTTCTGGCCCTTCATCAGCGACTCGATGCGCTCGAGCACCTCGGCCTTGTAGACGCGCGAGCCGCAGTTGGGGCACGCGCCCTGGGGCACGTCGGTCAACACCACGACCTTGCCGCTGACCGTCAGGCGCACCTCGACGAAGCGGTTGTCGTAGGTGCCGCTGCACGGGCAGCGCCCGTAGTCGCGTCTGGCGTAATCGGCCATGAAGTTGCGTACCATAGTGCACCCGTGAGCACGCGCGTACCGCCGTCGAGCAAACCACCGCAGCGACCGTCGACGTCCCAGCCCGCCCAGGCCTCGCGCACGCGCCGCAGCACGCGCCCCCAGGCGGCCAACGAGAAGCCCAAGCCGATCAAGGCGGGGCCCAGCGAAGAATCGTTGAGCCCCGAGGCCGCCCTGTGGGCCGGCCAGGACATGGACCGATCGCTCGAGATCCGCGCTGCCGACATCGAGGCCCGCATGGTCGAGCTCACCCAGGTCGAGCAGGCCGAGAAAGAGGAGGGGGCCGAGAACCTGGGCGAGCTCCACGAGGCCGCGGAGAAAGACGAGAAGAAGGGCCTCTTCAAGATCTTCAGCTGGAACAAGGCGGCGCCCGGCGCCAAGCAGGATCCCAGGGCCTCGCTGCTCCAGAAGCAGCAGCAGGCGCAGCAGGAGTCGCTCAAGAAGCTGCCGTCCTTCCGCGTCCCCCAGGGCGCCACCACCAGCGCCCCGGCGCGCCCACAGACCGCTTCGTCCCCGAACCTCACCGGCGTCAGCGCCTCGCGGCTCCAGGCCGTGGGGCAGGTGCAGAACATGTTGTCCGGGCAGAGCGCGAACAACGAGCGCCCGCCTGACGCCTTCGCCCTCCTCAAGGAGGCGCGCGACAAGGGCGTGCTCTTCGTCGAAGACGCGCTGAAAGAAGGCCACTCCGAGGACCAGGACGACCCCGAGCACGCGGCCGCCGTCGAGGAATGCATCCGCCAGTGCTTCGGGTTGCGGGGCATTCTGCGCATCGGTCCCGGTCACAACGACAAGGAAGAGCCGATCATCGTGGTGGCCACCACCCACGGCTTCTCTGACGCTTCTCTGGCGAAGGTGCCCGAGAAGGTGCATCGTTTCGCGACGCTGATCGCCATCCCCTTCGACCTGCTCCCGCTCAAGCGCGAGCGCTGAAACACCACACTCATGGACCTCGACACCCAGCTCCGCACCCAGGTGGAGCTCGCCACCGGCCGTTCGATCGGCCTCGCTCCCGTTCTCAAGCTCAAGGGCGACGCCTCGAATCGCTCGTACTACCGCGTCGGCACCGCGCCCGAGTCGTGGGTGCTGATGGTGATGCCGCCCGACTCGCTCAAGAAGAGCGAGGAGGCCAGCAAGGGCCCGGCGCCCACCGAGCTCCCCTTCATCAACGTGCATCGCTACCTCACCAGGCTCGGGGTGCGGGTGCCGCACATCCTCCGCTTCGACGAGCCCGCCGGCATGATGGTCTGCGAAGACCTGACCGATCAGACCTTCGAGGCGGCCCTGGCCACCGGCGATCGCACCCAGCTCTACACCCGCGCGGTGCACGACGAGGTGCACGCGC
>JBBRUE010001044.1:0-1969 GCA_038248085.1 Myxococcales bacterium
CTCTTCGTTTCTGTCTACTTCGGCGGGGCCCCGGGGGGGGTGGGGGGTCCACCCGCCCGGGGGGGCCGGGGGTTTGAAGACCCCCAGCTCCTTCGCCCAGGTCTTGCGATCGACCTTCTCGTCCCGCAGCTCGAGCGAGCGGACGAGCAGACCCAGCGTCAGCGGCGGAAACCGGGTGCGCTGCACGGCGTAGACGGGGTTGAGCAGGCTGTCGCCGAGCGCCTCGTGCGGTGCGCCGAGCGCGTGGGCCCACTCGTGGAGCACCAACGTGGCTTCCTTGTGCAACTGTCGCTCGCGGTAGAGCGTCGCGCGTTCCCCCTCGTCGAGCCTGGTGAAGACGCGGGCGATCGCCTGGTGCTCCCCCGCGTTGTCCATCGCGCGCAGCACCGCGTGGTGGCCCGGAAGCCGAGCGAGCCCGAGCTGCTCCTGGCTCTCGGTGAACAGCTCGAGCGACGAGACGAAGCCCAGCGAGAGGTCGACGTCGCCGGCCCGGTCTTCCCGCTCCAGGGCGTCGAGGTGGGTCTCCAGCGGCGCGCGCTCGCTGTGGTGGTTCCACGACTCGATCGCCACCAGCTTCAGCTCGACGTTGAGGGCCGCCTTCGTCACCTCGCTGGCGCGGGCGATCTGCGAGGCCACCCGCTCGTTCCAGTGCAGCACCTGGGCCTGGTAGTCGAGGTCCACCCACGCCCGCACGGTGAACACCCGCGGCGGCTGGGGCGCCAGCGCCGGGGCGAGATCGCCTGAACGATCGCCCTGGCCGAGCTGCCCCGGCGTCAGCGAGCGCGCGTGCTCGAGCTGGAAGTCGCGCTCATTCTTCACACACCCCGCCAACACCAGCGCCACCCACCACCATCGGCTCATGCGCGCCGCAGACCACGGGGCCGGGCGCTGTGCAATGGTCCGCCTCAATGACCACCCCCGTCGCCGTCGTCACCGGCGCCAGCAGCGGCATCGGCCGCGCGCTCGCCCAGCAGCTCGACGCAGAGGACTACTCGCTGGTGCTGTGCGACGTGAACGAGCCGGGGCTGCGCGAGACGCAGGCGATGCTCAAGCGCGGCTCGCAGCGCGTCACCCTCGACGTGTCGAAGCGCGCGGAGGTCGAGGCGATGGCCGCCGACGTGATCGCCCGCCACGGCCGCATCGATCTCGTCATCAATAACGCCGGAGTCAGCGTCGACGCCCCGATCGCCGAGGTCAGCTACGAGGACTTCGAGTGGCTGTTCAACATCAACTTCTGGGGCGTGGTGTACGGCACCAAGGCCTTCCTCCCCAAGATGCTGGAGCAGCGCGCGGGCACCATCGTCAACCTCTCGAGCATCTTCGGCATCATCGCGTACCCCGGCCAGGGCACGTACAACGCGGCCAAGTTCGCGGTGCGCGGCTTCACCGAGGCGCTGTGGCTCGAGCTCGAGGGCACGGGCGTGCACGCCGTGTCGGTGCACCCCGGCGGCATCAAGACCAACATCGCCCGCTCGGCCCGCGTGAAGCGGGGCGGCGCCGAGGCCCACGGTACGGACAAGGAGAAGTTGATCGGCAAGTTCGACCAGGCTGCGCGCACCACGCCCGAGAAGGCGGCAGAGCTCATCCTGAGGGGCGTCTACGACAAGCGAAAGCGCGTGATGGTCGGCGCCGACGCGGTGCTGCTGCAGCTCATGCAGCGGCTGGCCCCCGAGTCATACCCCTCCCTGCTCAAGCGAGTGCTCTGAGCCCATGGCGCGCGCGAAGAAGAACCCGAAGATCACCAGGCCCCTGAAAGCCGACGCGGTGGAGCTCGAGCTGCAGCGGATCCTCACCCGCCTCTCGAAGCCTGGCGTCGATCGTTGGGAAGCAGACACCGCGAAGGTGCGACACCTGCTCTCGCTCGACGCCGCCCAGGTGATGCACCGCTTCGAGACCAAGCAGGACGAGGCGGTGGGGCTCTTCAGCCGGCTGCGCACCCGCGAGGGCATGGTCGACCTGTGCCGCAGCA
>JBBRUE010001045.1:0-1964 GCA_038248085.1 Myxococcales bacterium
CGGCGCAGCTCCGAGAGCAGCCCGAGGCACTGCTGGAACCGCCCCTGGTTGCAGGCCGCTTGCGCTTCGGGCCAGCGCACCGCCTTCGCGGCCTGGCCGGCGTGCTTCTGGGCCTCGCACGCCTCGGAGTCGGGCAGCGCCCGGCAGGCCTGGCCGTAGAGCGCCAACGCCGCGACCGAGTCACCCGACGCCTGGGCCGCGTCAGCCTGCTTCATCAGCCGGTGGTACGCGCGGTTGCAGCCGAACAACGTGAGGGACGCGCCGAGCCACACTGCCCACGTCGGAAATCGAGAGGCCATGCCCGGTGCTTGGTGGAGACGGGTGGGATGCGTCAACGCCTTTCGCCCCCGGCGCCGAGCCGACTGCGATTGTCGGACACGGGGCACGCGGCTCGCTAATGTCCCGGTCATGCCTATTAAGCCCGCCTTCATCGAGCAGAGCGCCATCCGCGGCAGGTCGCTGCAGCTGCGCGTCAAGACCGAGGACCTCGGCTCGGCCAACCGTGGCGGGGCCCACCTCTTCGACGGCCAGGGGCACACCCTCGACGTGCCGCTCTCCTTCGCGCACAAGTCGGGCACCGACGACGTCTTCACCGGCGCCATTCCCACGAAGGACCTCAAGGCGCGCGGGTTCGACCTCAAGTCGCTGCAGGCCACGGCCTTCGTCGAGGTGCCCGGCCACGCGACGGTCTGGGAAGAGCGCAACCACGTCGCGATCGTCGCGGCGAAGGACGACGCGGTGCGGGACCTCGGCCCCGGCAACATGCGCAGCGTCGGCACGCAGTCGCTCGCGGTGCACAGCGGTCAGCTCACCTTCGACACCGTGCACCAGGGCGGGCCGATGACCGGCTCCCACACCACGAGCTGGGAAACGGCGGTGACCGGCGTCACCTACCGCGACGAGAAGAACTTCTTCGGCGGCGCGAAGACCGTGAAGCTTGAACTGCACCCCGAACACACCGTCGTCGAGATGGGCCCGCTCGGAGGCCCCGAAGTGTCGCGCCCCGGCGTGGAGGATCTCAACGCCATGGCCATCGTCACGCTGCACCGCCAGGCCGACGGCTCGTACCGGGCCCACGCGCCGGCCAACAAGGCCTTCTTCAGCGCCTTCGGGGAGCAGGGCATGGCCGCCGACGCCTTGACCGCCATCAGGGTCGCGCTCTTCGACCCGAAGACGGGCAAGGAAGACAGTGCGTTTGGGCAAGACTACAGCCTGCACGGCTGACGCTTCGGTACGACTCCCCGGTGCCTTGTTGCGCACTGCGCGCGCCCTGTGCGGGCTCACAAGCGCCGGTGAAATGCCGCGGCTGTCCATCGGCAGGAAGAGCAGCATCGAGTCGGTGGGCTTCATGTGGGCGAGCACGACGCCCTTCGCCTGATCGCCGCCTCGATCAGCAGCTTGAACACGACGCCGAGGACCGCGATCGACGCCATGATGACCCAGACGAGCGAGGTCAAGTCCTGGTCCTCCGACATGCGCGGCGCCACCAGGAAGTGCGTGACGACAGCGATGCTCGAGTTCTCACGCGGCAAGAGCTGGCTTGGAGCGTCGAGGCGCGGGCCGTTGCCCGGGAAGGTCAGCCCTGCCGAGTAGACGGACGTGGTGGCGGGCGTGGGCGAGCGTGGCGAGTACGAGCGGCGGCGGCCCGAGCTGACGGTGTTGTACGAGGCGGTGGAGCGGGGTTGGCCGTCGGTGCAGGAGTCGCTGCCCGAACGCATCCGCGAGGAGGTGCGCCGCTTCCTCGAGTGCGGCCTGCTCCGCTACGGCTTCCTGGAAGTGAAGTGCGAGGAATGCCGGCAGCTCTCGCTCATCGCCTTCAGTTGCAAGAAAAGAGGGTGGTGCCCCGCCTGCACGACGAGGCGCGCAGTGGAGGTGGCGCTGCGGCTGAGCGCGCAGCTGCCCTTCGTGGCGCACCGGCAGTGGACGCTGTCGTTGCCGCGCGGGCTGCGGCTGGCGGTGGTGAA
>JBBRUE010001046.1:0-1963 GCA_038248085.1 Myxococcales bacterium
CACGGGTGGGTGTACGACGGCTCCGGCGCCTGCGTGGAGATCCCCTCGCTGGGTCCCTCGCAGCAGGGCCAGCAGCTCGACGCCGCGGGGCACGCGAAGGCGGGCCTCAAGCAGGGCCCGGGCGACGTGGGGCGGGTGCCGTCGTTCGCCACCCGCGAGCAGGACGGGCTGGTGTTCGTCTTCATGGGCGACGACGTGTCGCGCGCCCGCCGCGAGCCCTTCCGCGTGCCGAAGTGGAGGGAGCCCGGGTGGACCGCGTACTTCATGGTGACGCGCTTCCCCAACGGGGTGACCAACCTCGTCGAGAACTTCATGGACGTGCCGCACACCGTGTTCGTGCACAAGGGCTGGTTCCGCAACCGCGCGCTGCGCCCGGTGCCGGCCACGGTCGCGCGGAGCGACGGCGAGGTGCGGGTCACCTACGAGCAGCAGCAGGACGAGCTCACGGGCGCGGGGTTCCTGATGAACCCCACCGGCGAGCCGATGGTGCACACCGACCACTTCTTCATGCCCAACGTCACCCGCGTCGACTACCTGTGGGGCGCGCGCAGCGGCTACGTCATCTCGAGCCAGGTGACGCCGGTCGGCCCGCTCGAGTCGCTGGTCTACACCTCGATCTCCTACCGGCTGCCCTTCGACGTGCCGGGCCACCTCGTGGCCCGCGGGCTGAAGCGCGCGATGAAGTGGTACACGACGCAGGTCATCACCCAGGACGTCGACATCATGCGGGTGCAGCGCGACGGCTTCACGCGCGCGAAGCGGGGGCTGGCCTTCACCAGCACCGAGGCCGATCTCCTCCACGCCGACATCGAAGAGGTGCGCGGCTGGCTGCGCGAGGGCGGCGAGGGCGAGGGACCGGAGCCCGCGACGCGGCGCATCTCGTTCTGGATCTGAGGTTCAGAACACCACGAGCACGCCGAGGCCCAGCCCGGCCGCGGGCACGAGGCGCACCGAGAGCCCCGAGGCCGCTTCACCCGAGCGGTACTTCTTCCACCCCGAGATGAGCTGGGTCGGCGCGGTGAAGATGGTCGCCTCGCCGATCGCGGTCCCCACGGCCGTGTTGACCGCCGCTGACGTCCAATGGCCGTAGCCGAGGCCGAGGATCAACCCGAAGCCCACGTTGAACAGGACGTTGCCGACGTGGATGAACCACCGGGTGCTGAACTCTTCCTTGTCTGCGCCCTCCCGCAGCATCCGTTCCCCGTCGAGGAGGAGCTTGCAGGTCTCCTCCTCCGTCACCTGGCTGGCGCGCTTGGCGAAGATCGGCCCACCGTCGAGCACCTCGAGCGGGTCGAGCACCGAGAACGCGACGCCGACCAGGCTCGAGAGCGCGCCCCAGTAATAGTCCGGCTGCTCCTCGCGGGTGAACAGCCCCAGCACGCTGAGCTGCGTGATGGTCAACACGCCGTAGCCCGCGCCCCAGCCGAGCGTCCACCGGTGCGCCGCCTGCGACTCGGACTCGAGGAGCTTCGAGAGGAACGCGAGCCGCGCCGCGGTGCCCTGGGAGCCGACGCCCTGCGGCGTGGTGCCTTCGGGCGCTGCACACTCCACTGCCAACGCCTGCGTCGAAAGAGCCAACGCGAGCGGCACTGCGAGCCACGTCTTCATGGGGGTCCCCCTCCGGGAACCCGTAGCATGACGCACCTGCGTGTCCGGTGCGCGCTCGAAGGCATCCGGGCGCGCCAACGATGCGGCGAGGCGCTGCGCGGCCGTCGCAGAAGACCATGCCCGCCGCGTCAATTCCGCCGAGGGGTGGCGGGCCGTGCGCTGGCGCTTGGCGTTCATCAAGAGTTCGCCCTGACGCTGCAAACCGTGCGGGCGGCACGCAGGTTTGCGCACGGGCCGCCGCGGAGCTGTGGTCACCAACGCTTCGCGCGACACGACCGGTCGTTGTTCCGCCGGTGATTCCCCGTGGCGACGCAGAGCCCGAGCCGCGGCGCTGAGAATCGGGGGCAGGCACGCC
>JBBRUE010001047.1:0-1791 GCA_038248085.1 Myxococcales bacterium
CTTCAAGTACCACGGCGCCGGGCTGCTCCCCGACGGGCGGGCCGACTGTCACCTCACCCCCGCCTCGCGGGTGGACGTGCGGGGGAAGTGGCTCGCCTCGTTCGTCGACGACCCGACGGTGATCGACGACCTGGCGCCGGGAAGGGGGCGCCGCCGCATCGCCCGCACCGATGACGTGCGCCTCGCGGCGTGGATCGAACGCGAATGCTGGAGCGCCCAGCCCGGCCGGCGTTTCACCGCGCTCACGAAGACCTTCGACACCCGCGAAGAAGAAGACGGGCTGGTCGACCCGTGGGGTCACCCGCTGGTGCTTTGGCACGACGAGCCGGTGCAGCGCGCCCGCGTCTGTGAGGTGGTGTTGCGGCCCCTCGAGTTCCGCGAGCGCAAGCCGGTGCTCACCCGCGTGATGAAGCTCGCCCGCGCGCTGGGCTTCACCGTGCCGAAGGAGGCCGCGGTGCACGCGCACTACGACGCCGCGCCGTTTCGTTCGACCCGCGCCCTGCGGCGACTGGTGCTCACGTGGACCCGCGAACGAGACCGGTGGCTGGCGCGCTTCGAGCCCAACCCCAACTGCCGCAAGGTGGGGCTCTTCCCCCAGGGCGTGGTGCGCGTGGCGACGCAGGCGACCGATGACCTGGCCTTCGAGACCGTCGCGGCGGGGTACCTGCTCGGAGGGCTGCACCGCGCGGTCGACCTGAACCTGCTGGGCCTCGTGGAGAAGCACCCCAAGCAGCCGACCGTCGAGCTGCGCTGCCTGCCCGGCTCGCTCGACGCCGAGGCCACGCTGGCCCGCCTCGCCATCGCTGACGAATTTCTCGCGCGCGTCGTGGGCCGCTGAGCGTTAGACGAGAGCGGTCATCTCTCCACTGGAGACATTCAGCGTGGCCACAGTCCTCGACGAACTCGTCAAGCTGCTCTCCCTCGAGCGCATCGAAGAAAACCTCTACCGCGGCCAGAGCCAGGACCTCGGGTGGGGCACGGTGTACGGCGGCCAGGTCGTCGGCCAGGCGCTCTTCGCGGCGCTGAACACGGTGCCCGCCGATCGCCAGGTGCACTCGCTGCACGCGTACTTCCTGCGGCCGGGGGACGTGAAGGCGCCCATCGTCTACGACGTCGAGCGCACCCGCGACGGCTCGTCCTTCACCACCCGGCACGTGAAGGCCATCCAGCACGGGCACCCGATCTTCGACCTCTTCGCGAGTTTCCAGAAGGCGGAGCCGGGGTTCGAGCACCAGTCCGACATGCCGAAGGTGCCGCCGCCCGAGGACGTGATCACCGACCAGGAGCGCCTCGCGCCCCACGCCGCGAAGTACCCGGAGTTCATGCGCGAGCGCATGCTGGCCGAGCGGCCGATCGAGATCCGCACGGTGAACGAGCCCGACCCGATGATGCCCGGCGCGCAACCGCCCGAGCGCTACGTGTGGCTCAAGGCGACGCACGCGCTGCCCGACGTGCCGATGCTCCACCAGGCGCTGCTGGCCTACGCGTCGGACTTCTCGTTCATCACCACCTCGCTCAAGCCGCACGGGGTGACGTGGCTGACGCCGGGCATGCAGGTGGCGAGCATCGATCACGCGGTGTGGTTCCACGCGCCGTTCCGCATCGACGAGTGGATGCTCCACGTGATGCAGAGCCCCCGGGCGTCGGGCGCGCGCGGGCTGGTCAACGGGCGCATCTACACGCGTGACGGGAAGCTGGTCGCCTCGACCGCCCAGGAAGGGCTGATCAGGCAGCGCGGCTAGCGCTCACAGCTTGAGCGGACCGCCGGCGTCGACCTTCTTGATCAGCGCC
>JBBRUE010001048.1:0-1763 GCA_038248085.1 Myxococcales bacterium
CTCGCGCTCGGGGGGCGCCTCCGACTCCGCGCCCTCGTTCCCGCCGCTCTCCGACTCGTACGACTCCCCGTCGCCGGAGCTCGACGGCTGCATCGGCGGCACCACCTCGACGGCCTTGGGCGCCTTGTCCTTCTCCAGCAGGAACACCCGCCCCTGCATGCCGCCGGTCAGCACCACGTCGAGCTGCGTCTCGCCCTCGAGGGTGAAGAGGAACTCGTCTTTCCCGTCGGCGCCGAGCTCGGCGGTGTACCAGGTGAAGTACTCGACCTTGTGCGGCTTGGTCCCCTTGAGGGTGATCGCCTCGCGCACCTTCTGCAGCGTGGTGTGGCGCATCGACTCCACGGTGAGCGGGAGCTGCGTCCACAGGTACGTCCCCGGGCGCAGCTCGCGGCGGCCGGCGCACGGGGAGGGCACGGTCTCGATCGGCCACCCATTGGGGTCATCGATGCGGCACAACATCGAGGTCGAGCCCTGGCTGGTGGTGCCCAGCTCGTAGGCGCCCTCGAGCTTCACCGCGAGCTTCTGCTGCACCAGCTCGTTGGCCTCGACGCGGAAGTATTGCTCGCCTTCACCGGTGACGCCGGCGAACTCGCGCACCGGCCGCCGGGTCAACGTCATCGCCCCGCGGCCCTTGCTCGTGCCCACGGTGGTGGCGGTGAAGAGGTAGCGGCCCTTCTGGAGGTAGGTCTGAATGAGGCAGTTGCGCCCGCGCCCGCCGCCCTGATTCTGCGCCACCTCGTCGATGACCGGCGTGCGGAGCCGGCAGTTGGTCGACAGCAGCCCCTGGGTCGTCACGTTGTAGAGCCCCGGTGCGTCGACGTCGAAGGCCACCGCCTGCGTCTGCGCGTTCGCGAAGTCGAAGTAGGTCGGCGTGTCGGTCGCGATGCGCGGCAACGGGACGAGGTTCGGCTGGTACGAGACCGGCGAGGACCAGCCGGCGATCGAACCCGGCCGGGCGATCGTCAGGTTCACCGGCACGTCCGCGGTGTTCGCCAGGGTCAGCGTGTCGGTCGCCGCGGGCACCAGGCACTCGCCGGCGCGCGCGGTCACTGCCCCGGCCTTGAGCGCGCACCCGAACGGCGCCCCACCCGACGAGCGCACCGACAGCGGGCCGCCGAACTTCACCGGGAGCTCCAGCGTCTGCTTCGCGTCGAGCTGCAGGTGCAGCGGGGTGCTGCCTGTGAGCGGCAACGCCTGCACCGTGAGCCCGCGCACCGTGACGCTGCCGGTGCGGTTGAGCGTCAGCCGGTAGAACGCTTCGTCGAGGTTTACCGGCCCCATCACGCAGCCACCGCGCGCGGGCGTGGCCTTCGCCGAGGCGTCACCGTCGGGGACGATCTTGAGCGTCTCCACGCCCGACAGGCCGCCGTTGAGCTGCACCTGGTACACGCCCGGGTCGAGCGCGAGGAGCTCGTTGCACTCCACTGGCTCTGGCTTCGACTGGGTCAGCCGCTTGAGCGTGCCGCTCGATTCGACGCGGTAGATCTCGCAGGTGCCCTTGCGTCCGCCTGCGGTGGAGATGCGCCAGCGCCGCGAAGACAGCCCGACCCGCTGGAGCATGCTGCCGCCGCTCTTCACCTCGAACCAGATCACCGCGCCGCTGCCGTCGTAGTTGAAGTCGCGCTCGAGCTTCTCGCCGTCACCGAGCGAGATCAGGCTGCGGGCGACGATGCTCGCCACGTCCCCGTTGGGCTTGAGCTGCTCGAGCTGGCACCCCAGCGGCGCCGCGTCGGTGTCGTTGGGGAGATCGTGCACCCCCACCA
>JBBRUE010001049.1:0-1756 GCA_038248085.1 Myxococcales bacterium
CACGATTCCCGCCGGCACGGTCATCCGCACGCAGGAGGTGACCGAGCCCGTGCGCTTTCAACTCCTCACGGCCGTCGTGATCCCCGCCGGCATGACGCTCGCCGTTGGCACAGCGGAACACTCCAAGACGCAGACCCAGTTGTTCGATGCGCGCGGGCTGGCCGACCTCTCAGTGCCGCTCGACTTCGGCCCCTACCTCGATGGCTCAGCGGTGGTGACGATCCCCCAAGGCATCTTCATTGAGGTCGACAGCTTCCTGAACTCGGGACCCAACGACCGTCACTTCGTAGCCGCGGTCGATCAGAACGAGCTCGCGACGCTGCGCTTCGGGAGCGGTGCCAGTGGCTTGCCTCCGACTGGCACCATCTCTGCCACCTACAAGACCGGTGGCGGCAGCGCGGGCAACGTCGACGCCGAGCGCCTGGTCGTCATCGAGGGCAACTTCAAGGACGCCCACGGCACCCTCGTGCAGGTGTCGGTGCGCAATCCGCTCTCGGCGTCCGGTGGAGCTGACCGGCAGACGGTTGCCTCGGCGAAGTTGCTGGCGCCCGAGAGCTTGCGCGCGCTCACGCGGACGGTGGCTCGCGAAGACTTCGAGATCAACGCTCGCCGGCTCCGCGGGGTCGCGCGCGCCCTGATGCTCACCTCCAACGAAGACGTCTCCATCGGGGAGAACACGGGCATCCTGTACGTCGTGCCGCAGGGAGGAGGCCAGCCGACGCCAGCGCTCAAGGCCCAGGTGCTGCGCCAGGTGACCGAGGCCTACCCGTGCACGCTGACGTTCCAGGTGGCGGTGCAGGATCCCGTGTACCGGCGCCTCGACATCACCGCGCGCGTCTTCTTCCGGCAGGGAGCAACCCCGTCGGTGGTGCGCGATGCCACCCGAGCGAACCTGCGGGCGTGGTTTCGCGTCAGCGAGCCCGACGGCACGCCCAACCCGAACGTCGACTTCGGGTTCAACATCAAGGACGCCGACGGAAACCCGGTCGGCGAGGTGCCGTGGAGCGACGTCTTCAACGTGATCCGCGACACGCCGGGCGTCAGGAAGATGGGCGACGCGCGGCTGGACCTGACGCTCAACGGGTTACCGGCCGACATGAAGCTAAACGTGCGCGAGTTCCCCGTGCTGGGCACGGTATCGCTCCGAAACGGCGACACTGGAGAGCTGCTCTGATGCCGCTCCTCAACCCCACCTTCGCTGATGCGGGCGCTCTACCGGGAGCGGCGGCGCACTGGACGCTCACTGCGGTGACGAGCCTCGAGGTGATGGCGGCCTTCAGCGCTGCAGCGCGCGAAGACTTCGAGCGGTGGAGCCAGTTCCTCGGAGCCCTCGCGGACGTGACGACCGTGCGCGCCTTTTTCGGCAACGACGGCTTCGAGGAGTTCGAGAGAGCCTGGGCGAACTCCGCGTTCCTCTTCGACCTGCCCACTGGCCGCGTGGTGACGTGCGCGTTTGGCGGGTTGGCCGTCGAGACTTGGACGGTGGCGGCTCCCTTTCTGCGCGAGTGGGCCGCGGTTCAATCGGTGGCCGGCATCGTCGAAGACTTCGAACGCCCAGGCTTCACCACCGACTGGGCGGGCGTCACCAGCGCGGCGCTGCCGACCGAGACCTTCTCGGGCGCCTGGCCTCACGCCGTCACTCTGTGAAGGAGCAGCCATGGCCGAAGCCGACTGGACGTACCTGAACAACGGGCTCGACATCGCGGCGGTCGACCGCGGGGTGACCGCTGGCATTCCGGGCCCGCCGGGCGGTGGC
>JBBRUE010001050.1:0-1730 GCA_038248085.1 Myxococcales bacterium
GAGCCACGCGGTGCCGATGCACAGGGCCAGCACCGCGAGGAGGAAGATCTCGCGGCTGCGCGCCTGGTCGACCCAGCGGAACACCCGCGGCACGACGAGGCGGGCCACGACGATCACCGCGATCACCACCGCTACGGCCTTGCCGAGGGCCAGCGCGATGCCCGACGCGGCCGAGCCGACCGACGCGCCGCTCCCCAGCAGCGGGACGATCAGCACCATGGGGATCACGCACAGGTCCTGGAAGATCAGCGTGCCGACGATGAAGCGGCCGTGGGGCGCGTCGAGCTCGCGGCGCTCGGTCAACGCGCGGAGCACGATCGCGGTGCTCGAGAGGGCGAAGACGAAGCCGAAGAAGATCGCGCGGCCGACCGGCTGGCCCAGCGCGATCGCCCCGACCGCCACCGCCCCGGTGGTCAACCCGACCTGCAGCGCCCCGCCGAGCGCGACCTGCTTGAAGATGTCGCGCAGCCGGGAGAGCGAGAACTCGAGCCCGATGGTGAAGAGCAGCAGCACCACGCCGAGCTCGGCCAAGACCTGGATCGCGTCGAGCGACTTCACCAGCCCCAACGCCGCCGGACCTGCCAGCGCGCCGGCGAAGAGCAGCCCCGCGACGGCCGGGAGCTGCAGCCGCGACAACACCAATGTCACCACCACGCCGAGCGCCGCGATGGCCGCCAGTTCATTGAGGAGCGGAATGTGGCCCATCAGGGACTTCCGCCATCGACGGCCACCGGTTCGGGCTTCACCATCTGGTCGTCGAGCGCGAAGCGGCCCAGCGTGCGCTTGAGCACTTCCCACAGCACCTTGCGGTGTTCCGCGAGAGTCACGTTCCCGTCGAGGATCAGGCCCGCGCCGACGTAGCGCGCCTTCACCCGCCCCTTCGTCACCGCCTGCAGACCGTCCTGCAACGAGCGCAGCTGCGACTGGAGCGCCTTGCCCTCGAAGGTCAGATCGAGGTGACGGGCCTCGAAGGCGTCGGTCTGGAACAAGGTGAGGAGCGCCTTGCGGCACGCCTCGTCTTGCACGGTGACGGTGAGCTTCACCTCTTCGAGCGGGGTGGTGGCGAGATCGGGGCAGGCCTTCTTCGCGGCGGCGAAGGCAGCGTCATCGAGCTGGGCCCCCCCCCCGACGCGCACCCGCCACGCGGCCACCTTGCCGTCGGCACCGAGCAACACGGTCGCGCGCCCCGGCTTGAGCCCGATGAGCATCAGCTCGTTCGACTCAGCCATCCACTCGACCGACACCACCTTCGGGTCGTCGACCTCGATCCAGTCGACCCGGGGGAGCTTGAGGAACTTCTCCTTCCCCGCCTCGACGTCGTGAATCCAGTCGACCGGCCAGGCGAAGGCCGGAGCCGCCAACAGCATCGTGAGCAGCAGGGCGCGCATGGCTACTAACTACCCGAAACGGCAGCTCTTTTGGAGCAATCCGGCGAGGGGAAAGGGGCTGCGGTAAGTTGCAATCCGATATGCCGACCTGGGGCATGTGGGCGATTCTCGCAGCGCTGCTCTTCGTTCGCGGACTCTTTGCGGCGATGGAGGCAGCGCTTCAGCTGTTGTCCGACGACCAGGTGAAGGAGCTGGCCAAAGCCGGTTCGCGGCGAGCGGAGCGGCTGCTGCGGCTCAAGACCGACCCCGAGGCGACCGCGGCGGCGATCCGCTCGGGCATGGTGCTCTTCGGGTTCATGGCGGTGGCGGTCGGGAGCATGGTGATTCCGCGGGTGCTCGACC
>JBBRUE010001051.1:0-1682 GCA_038248085.1 Myxococcales bacterium
GCCCAGGCGCAGCGCGAGGATCCGGGAGACGGTGGACTTCCCCGCTCCGGCCGGTCCATCGATGGCGATGATGACGGGGCGCTTCATCACTTCCCGATGAAGGCGCCCAGCGAGCGGAACTTCGCGTAGCGGTCGGCGATGAGCTGCTTGGGCGTCAGGCCGCTGAGGTCGCCGAGGTGCTTGCGCAGGGCCACCCCGACGTTCTTCGCGGTGAGCGCGGGGTCGCGGTGGGCGCCGCCGCGGGGTTCTTCGATCACCTGGTCGACGATCTCCATCTTGAGGAGATCGCGCGCGGTGACCTTGAGCGCCTCGGCGGCCTTGTCGGCGCGCGACGCATCGCGGAAGAGGATCGACGCGCAGCCCTCGGGCGAGATCACGGAGTAGATCGAGAACTCGAGCATCAGCACGCGGTTGCCGACGCCGATGGCGAGCGCGCCACCGGAGCCGCCCTCGCCGATCACCGTCGAGATCACCGGCACCGGCAGCCCGGCCATCACCTCGAGGTTGCTGGCGATGGCTTCGGCCTGGCCGCGCTCCTCGGCGCCGAGGCCGGGGTACGCGCCCGGGGTGTCGACGAAGGTGAGGATCGGCCGGTTGAAGCGGGCCGCCAGCTCCATCAGGCGACGGGCCTTCCGGTAGCCCTCGGGCCGGGGCATGCCGAAGTTCCGCAGCATGTTCTCCTTGGTGCTGCGGCCCTTCTGGTGCCCCATCACCAGCACCGGTACCCCGTCGAGGCGCGCGAAGCCGCCGACGATGCTCGGGTCTTCGCCGTAGAGGCGATCGCCCGCCAGCTCGCAGAAGTCGGTGAAGAGGAAGTTGATGTAGTCGAGGAAGTAGGGTCGCGCGCTGTGGCGCGAGAGCTGGACGATCTGCCAGCGCGTGAGATCGCTGAAGATCTCCTCCTGGAGCTTGCGGGCCTTCTTCTCGAGGCGGCCGATCTCGGAGGTCATGTCGACGGCGCCCGACGAGGACAGCGTCTTCAGCTCATCGATCTTCTTCTCGAGCAGCAGGAGCGGACGTTCGAACTCGAGCGAGTGCGCGATGTTGATGGCCATGTCGCGCGTGTGTGTCGTCGAGGCGTGGTGCGGCGTCAAGCGTCGAAATCGCCGCGGTGCGTCGTGCACCAACGAATCGGCGACCACCCGCTCGACCGTGGGGTCGGGCCTGGCGGTCGCCGAGAGTTCTGCCCCGGGCCGCTTAGGCGGCCTTGCTCTTGAGCACCGCCGACGCCGCGTACCAGCTGGTGCGGAAGCCCTTGAGCTCGCGCAACCCAGCCGGGTGACGACCCAGCGCCGGAGCCATGGTGACCGGCAGCCCGATCTTCTTCTCGACCAGCTTGGACACCTCGAGCTCGTTCTTGCGGCGCTCCTCGGTGACGACGCAGGTCGTCTTGGGCAGCACCCGGTTCACCAGCACGCGCTCCACCGGGAGCTTGCGCTCCTTGAGGCTCTCGACGATGCGTTCAGCGGCGGGCACCGACAGCTCCTCGCCGCGGGTGACCACGATGAAGCGGCACTCAGTGGGGTTGAGGGTGGCCTTCTCGAACCGATCGATGTGGGCCTGCAGCGTCTCGACCCACGTGAGCAGCGCCTGGCCGCCCTTCGCCTTGTACTTGGTGCCGACCGCGTGCAGCGCGGCGAGCCACGGCCGCGCGATGGCGGGCAGCTCGAGGATGCGCAGAC
>JBBRUE010001052.1:0-1644 GCA_038248085.1 Myxococcales bacterium
AGCGCGGAGTAGCCGGCCAGGGTGCCCAGCTCGACGACCTTCTTCGCGCCCGCGAGCCGCAGCAACAGCTCGGTCAACCGCGCCTCCGACGGCGCGAGTTGGATCGACGGCATGCCGTGCTTCGCCGGCGCGTCGAAGGCCCGCTGCAGCGCCTCGTCGTTCGGCGCGTGCACGCGGGCTGTCCAGTCCAGCAGGGCGCGCGTGAAGTAGACGAGCCCGGCGCGTGAGTCGTTGTCAGCCATGTGGTGGGTCTTACTCCCGCGAGGAGACCCGCTGTGTCACCACGGCGCCACCCTGCCGGTTCAGTGCGCCCCGGGCCAGGCGAACGCCGGCCCCTCGAATTGCGTGCCGGCCGGGAAGTGCAGCAAGAATTGCGTGGCGAGCACCTCGAGCAGCGCCTCGGGGCTCTCCAGCACCCGGGTGTGCCCCACGCCGTCTCGTCCCCGCAGGGTGAGCTCGCGGTTGAGCAACGTGACCCGCCCTCCGCGACGTCGGCGATCCACCGTTCGCCGTCGAGGTGCACGACCTGCAACTGAGCGCCCGGCCCTGCGTATCGAACACCAGGGGGCGTCGATCCGCCGGCCTCGCGACTCGCCGCGCGCTGTGAAACGCTGACGCTCGTGGCCTCTCCCGTCTGCCAGCACTGTGGCGGTACGCACGCCCCCGGCGTGGATCACTGCGCGCGCACCGGCCTCTCGATGGCCGAGGCGGGCCTCTGCGGCACCCAGCTCGATCGCTACTTCGTCGAGCGGCTGCTCGGCACCGGCGGCTTCGGCGCGGTGTACCTCGCGCGGCACACCCGCACCCAGGCCCAGGTCGCGCTCAAGGTGCTCAAGCCGGAGTTGATGACCGACGCCCTGGTGCTCGAGCGCTTCTTGCGCGAGGCGACGACGGCCGCGTCGGTGGGCAGCGAGCACCTCGTGCGGGTGGTGGACGCGGAGGTCACTGCGCTCAACGTGGCCTTCATCGCCATGGAGTACCTCGAGGGTGACGACCTCAAGGCGCTGCTGCTCAACGAGCAGCGGGCGTTTCACCCGTGGCGCGCCGTCGACCTCACCTGCCAGGTGCTGCGCGGCCTCGCGGCGGCCCACGACAAGGGCATCATTCACCGCGACATCAAGCCGGCGAACGTCTTCGTCACCCGCCGCCGCGACGTGCATGGGCGCGAGACCGAGCTGGCGAAGGTGCTCGACTTCGGCATCAGCAAGGTCGTCGGCGCGAAGGCCATCACCGCGGTCGGCGTGGCCATCGGCACCCCCAGCTACATGGCGTGGGAGCAGTTCACCGACTCCCGCGCGGTCGACGCCCGCACCGACCTCTACTCGGTGGCGGCGATGCTCCACGAGCTGCTGACCGGCCAGAAGCCGTACAACGCCGACGGCATCGCCACGCTGATGAACAAGGTGCGCATCGGCGACCGGCCCGAGCTCCGCGACGTGGCGCCCGGGTTGCCGCTGCCGCTGTGCGCGGTGGTGGAGAAGGGCCTGCAGAAGCACCGCGAGCGCCGGTGGCAGACCGCGCGCGATTTCCTCGCCGCGCTGGAGCAGACGCTGGTGCTGCTCGCCCCCGCGCCTCCGCTCGCGCCGCGGACCGGCGAGGCGACGCCGGTGAAGCCCTTCGAAGCGCAGTAGCTCCGCGGCCCCG
>JBBRUE010001053.1:0-1614 GCA_038248085.1 Myxococcales bacterium
AGGGCGCGTCGCACGAGACACCGCGTGCAGCAAGGGCCCGGGCGTGTTAATGCAACACCCTTCAGTTCTCGTCTTGCCCGAGTGTCTCAGTGACCGAATCCGCAGTTCAGATGTTGCCGCCCGACGATGGTTTCTGGCTGAAGACCTTGAAGGCCGAAGTTCAGCCGATGACCTTCAAGAAGGGCCGGCAGTATGCCGAGGCGCGGCGCGTCTCCGGGCTCGCGCGCACCGACGTCGGCATCACGGCGACCGTCACCGGGAGCGAGGGCCAGAAGTACATCGTGCAGCTCGCGCCGACCGAAAACGGCGCGGCCATCGAGTCGATGTGCAACTGCGACTCGTGGGGCAAGTTCGGCGCCCACTGCAAGCACGTCGTCGCGGCAGGCCTGGTGTACCTGGCCCGCGTTCGCGCGAAGGCGGAGGCCGAAGCGGTGGCCACGCCCGAGCTCGCCCCTGCCAACGACGCCATCGACGCGGTGCCCCTGCCTGCGCTGGCGAAGCTCGAGAACTGGCTGGGCCTCTCGGCGCTCCCCGACATCGAGTTCCACTACCGGCTCAGTCCCGCGCCGTCCGCGACCGGCGGGCGGGTGTGGATCATCGACGTGCGCCGCGCCGACCAGGCGGCCAAGGGGCCCGTGCAGGTCAAGCGCATCCTCTCCATGGGCACGCGCATTGCGCCCGCCGATGAGCGCGTCCTGATGCAGCTCGCCGACCACGAGGTCCGCTACGACTCGAAGGTGGTGCTCAACGACGAGGAGCTCGCCGATCTCTTCGAGAGCATGAAGGCCCGCCGGGTGATCTACCGCGGCACCGCGCTGCTCTTCCCGCACGAGCCGGTGCGCCCGATCATCCGCCTGCACAACCAGCCCGACGGCGCGGTGGCGCGCATCGAGGTGGGGCTCCCCGACAACACGACGATCCCACTCAAGGAAGCCGTCATTCTCGCCGGCCGCCGCTCGTGGGCCCTGATCGGCCAGAACGCGTACGTGCTCGAGCCTGACTTTCCGCCGCGCCTGCTGCGCAAGTGGATGCTCGAGCCGTCGATGTCGTTCCCGCCTGACCAGCTCGACCGCGCGCTCTCGTTCTTCGCCGCGCACCTGCCGCGCTACCGCCTCGCGCTCGAGGCCGATGGCATCGAGGTCGACGACACCACCGCGCCGAAGTTCCTCGTCACCGTCGAGGGCCGCCCGGACTACGTGAAGGCGCAGCTCGCCGCCCGCTACGGCAAGTCGGTGACCGTGCCCGTCTCGGCGACCGCGCAGCACCTCGGCTATGCCAGCGGGGCGACCGACGAGGGCCGCAAGCTCTACCTCCGCCAGGAAGTGGCCGAGAGGCACGCCGCCCGGCAGCTCATCGAGCGCAAGTTCCGCTTCGACGAGATCAGCAACACCTTCGAGGCTTCAGGTGACTCCGCGATCGACTTCTGGTCGCGCGGTCGCAGCGAGCTCCCCGCGGACTGGGAGGTCTTCGCCGCGCTGGCCCCCAAGGTGAAGCTGCGCGCGAAGCTCAAGCCGAAGATCCGCGTCAACATGACGGCGGTGAACTGGTTCGATCTCGACGCGGAGTTCACCACCGAAGACCAGTCGGTCGATCTCGGCGCGGTGCGCATGTTCC
>JBBRUE010001054.1:0-1539 GCA_038248085.1 Myxococcales bacterium
AAGCAGCCCGTAGCGTGGCGACCCCGTCGGCTGCTGCTGGCGGCGGGCCTCGCGCTGGTCTTCGTCGACTTCGCGGTGCTGGCTTCGAGCCGCTCCTCCCTCTCGCCCGAGCGGCAGATGCTGCTCGCCATCCAGTCGCTGGCCGACCAGGCCAGCGAGCGCTCGTCTCCCGAGGCCGTGCCACGTGACCCCGCCCTGCTGCAGACCTTCCTCACCGAGGCCGGTCGCGTTCCCTTCTTCCTCGAAGGCCAGCGAGTCGCCTCGTGGAAGGTCGAGGTGCGCGATCGCTGCGCCGGCCCCGCGCTGGATGCGGGCGCCTCGCCGGCGGGCACGCTGATCTACTGCGTCTCCGGCGATCACCGGCGCGCGTGGGTCACCCTGGTGGGGACCGTGCTCGGTCAGCCCTTCGGGCCTCCGGCGATCGTCTCGGGGGAAGGCGCCTTCGTCGGCGAGGTTTCGGGCGCGCCTCCCGAGGCGCCGGGGCCTCCGCCACCCGATCAATCTGTGTGGGACGCGCCTACACCCGGGGTAGCGCCGTAACTTTCATCCCATTCGGTCAATTCGGTCGCGTTACGCTGACCGCCTTCCAGCTCCGAACTTCTTCACCCCGGAAGTCGCGTGACCACCGCTCCGAAACGCCAACCAATTCCGTTTGGGAAGTACCTCCTCCTCGACCGCGTCAACATCGGCGGCATGGCCGAGGTGTGGCGGGCCAAGACCTTCGGCGCTGGCGGCTTCGAGCGCATCGTGGCGATCAAGCGCATCCTGCCGAACATCGCGGAGGACGAAGAGTTCATCTCGATGTTCCTCGACGAGGCGAAGATCACGGTTCAGCTGAACCACGCCAACATCGCGCAGATCTACGAGCTCAATAACCTCTCGAACTCGTACTTCATCGCCATGGAGTACGTGTCGGGCAAGGACCTGCGGGCGGTCTTCGATCGCTGCCGCAAGCGCGGCGAGCCCGCCCCCATTCCCCTGACCTGCTACGCGATCGCCCAGTGCAGCGAAGGCCTCGACTACGCCCACCGCGCCAAGGATCGGCAGGGGCGCGACATGAGCATCGTGCACCGCGACGTGTCGCCGCAGAACGCGCTCGTGTCGTACGACGGCGAGGTCAAGGTCATCGACTTCGGCATCGCCAAGGCCGCGGGCAAGGCGACCAAGACGCAGGCCGGCATCCTCAAGGGCAAGTTCGGCTACATGAGCCCGGAGCAGATCCGCGGGTTGCCGCTCGACGGCCGCAGCGACATCTTCGCGCTCGGGGTCTGCCTCTACGAGATGCTCACCGGTGAGCGGCTCTTCGTCGGCGACTCCGACTTCTCGGTGCTCGAGAAGGTGCGCAAGGTCGAGGTGCTGCCGCCCTCGCACTTCAACCGCAAGATTCCCGAGGCGCTCGAGCGCATCGTGATGAAGGCGCTCGCGAAGGACGTCGACGATCGCTACCAACACGGCAGCGAGCTGGGCGAAGACCTCAAGGCGTTCATGTACTCGACGGGCAACGCCTTCGCCCGCAAGGACCTCGCCGCCTTCATGAAG
>JBBRUE010001055.1:0-1529 GCA_038248085.1 Myxococcales bacterium
AGTTCATCGGCGGCGAAGAGGTCAGCGCCGAGGAACTTCGTTCCGCGATCCGTCGCGCCACCATCTCGCTCAAGATGACGCCGGTGATGTGCGGCTCCGCCTACAAGAACAAGGGCGTGCAGGTGCTGCTCGACGCCGTGTGCGCGCTGCTGCCCTCGCCTCCCGAAGTCGAGAACGTCGCGCTCGACCAGCGCAACGCCGAGGCGAAGGTCATCCTCGAGTCGACCCCCAACAAGCCGTTCGTCGGTCTCGCCTTCAAGCTCCAGCAGGACCAGTACGGGCAGCTGACGTACTTCCGGATCTACCAGGGCACGGTGAAGACGGGCGACACCATCATCAACAACTCGCGCGGCCAGCGCAAAGAGCGCGTGCCCCGCATGTTCCGCATGCACTCCGATCGCCGCGAGGAGCTCGCCCAGGCCACCGCCGGTGACATCGTGGCGTTCTACGGCGTCGAGGCGACGTCCGGTGACAGCTTCACCGACTCGACGATCTATTACACGCTGACCTCGATGCACGTGCCCGACGCCGTGATCTCGCTGGCCGTCTCGCCCAAGGACCGCACCGGCGAAGCGAACTTCAGCAAGGCGCTCAGCCGCTTCACCCGCGAAGACCCCACCTTCCGCGTGCACCGCGACGAAGAGTCGGCGCAGACCATCATCAGCGGCATGGGCGAGCTCCACCTCGACATCTACATGGAGCGCATGCGCCGCGAGTACGACTGCGAGGTCATCTCTGGCAAGCCCCAGGTCGCCTACCGCGAGACGATCACCCAGCGCGGCGAGTTCGCGTACACCCACAAGAAGCAGACCGGTGGTTCTGGTCAGTTCGCGCGCGTGTGCGGCTTCCTCGAGCCGCTCCCCTCTGACGCCGTGCTCCAGTACGAGTTCGTCAACGAGACGGTCGGCGGCACGATCCCCAAGGAATTCATCCCCGGCATCGAGAAGGGCTTCAACGAGGCCATCAAGAAGGGCTCGCTGATCGGCTTCCCGGTGGTCGGCGTGCGCTGCGTCGTCAACGACGGCGACTACCACGACGTCGACTCGAGCGAGCAGGCGTTCAAGACGGCCGCGATCATGGCCTTCCGTGAAGGCTACGAGCGCGCGAAGCCGGTCGTCATGGAGCCGGTGATGAAGGTCGAAGTCCGCGCCCCGGCCGAGTTCCAGGGCTCGGTCGTCGGCCAGGTCAACCAGCGCCGCGGCATGATCCTCGAGACGGGCACCGCCGAGGGCCACGTGACGGTCGTCGCCGAAGTCCCCCTCAACACCATGTTCGGCTACTCGACCGACCTCCGCTCGGCCACCCAGGGCAAGGCGGAGTTCTCGATGGAGTTCGCCAAATACTCGCCGGTCCCCCGCGGCGAGCAGGACACCCTGATGAAGAACTTCAAGGACAAGCAGGCGGCTGACGCGCTGGCCCGCAAGTAAGGCACTCGCTTCTGCTGAACGCGGGCCGGTTCCCTCTCGAGGGTGCCGGCCCGTTTCATTTTAAGGGGTTGCGTCGATGGAACGCACCCGTAACATGAGAGC
>JBBRUE010001056.1:0-1399 GCA_038248085.1 Myxococcales bacterium
CCTTGGCGACCTCGCTGCGCGACTTGTTCGTCCACGCGCGCGTCTTCGCCTCGCGGTTCATCAGCACGCTGGTGGCCTGTCCCTCGATGGTCAGCGTCTGGAAGCCCTTGAGCTTCTTCACGACCACCCGACGCGGAGGGGCCATGTTGCCCGGGTAGCCCCAGGACACCTCGAGCGTCGCGCCGCCCGTCAGCTCCTCACGGTCGAACAGGGCGAGGTCGAAGTTGTCGAGCTGGAGCGAGACCTTGTCCGCCTGGCGCTCGGCGTCCTCGTAGGTGAAGCCGATAATGCGACCATCGAGGTTGAGCGGCTCCCCGCTCGCCGCGCGCTCGTTTGCGAGCACGGTGATGCGTACACCCGGGCCGCTGCGATCAACGAGCTCGGTCATGCGTCGACCCTCCGGCGCTGCTCGCTGAGGATGACGTCGGTGAGCACCCGCAGGCTCGGCACGAAAAGCCGGCGGCCGGCCTCCAGCTCGAGCGTCGGGTCCACGATGGGGTCGGGCTGGAAGTCGGCGAGCACCCACCAGAAGCCGCAGGCGCGCGGCAGTGGCGCGAAGTAGCGACCCGCGAGGTCGAACAGCGTGTCGCCCTGCGCGACGACGTGGAGGCGCGAGTCCGTGTGCTCCCGAAAGCGGTAGGGCTCGCGCTCGGTGAGGAAGAGCTGGGCGAGCTCGTCACGGAGCCCAAGCGCAAAGGAGTGCCTGGAGCCGGTGCGCGGGGCCATCAGTCGACCTCCTCGCGCAGCTCTTCACTGGTCACGCGCGTGTCGAGGATCTCCTCGAGCGAGACGCTCGCCGTGTAGACGAGCACGGTGCCGTCGACGGCGAGCTGCCTGTACTGGAACTCGACGCTCGCCACGACGCACTCGATCGTCACGACGCTCGGCCAGATGAAGAGCACGCGCGGCGGCGCCGTCGCGGCCACGCCCTCGGTGCCCTCGGGAGGCACGGTGAGCGCGCGCAGGAAGGCCCGGAAGTCGAGAATGTTCACGTCGCCCGGCTGCTCGGAGGCGAAGAAGCGGTCGAGGTAGAACTCGAGGCCCGAGAGCTGCCGGTTCGCCGTGCTCTGGAACTGCAGCACCTGATGCGACAGCCCCGGCACCGCGAGACGGTTCCAGTTCACCTGCACCTTCTCGGTGAGCTGCGTGGGGTTGAAGAGGCACTCGAGCGACTCCCCGCTCGTGACGTTCACGAGCAGGCAGCGAGGAGCACGGGCGAGAGCAGCATCAAGCGACACGCGTCCTCCCTTCTCAGTACGCCGGGACCGGCGAGAACGAGCGGGTGGCCGAGTCGCGGTCTGCTCGATGGACCGCGGTGGCGAGGGTCGTGCCGTCGACCTGAAGATTGATGGTGACCGGCGGCGAGGCGGGGGGCGTCGCTGGCGTCATTGGGTACGAC
>JBBRUE010001057.1:0-1386 GCA_038248085.1 Myxococcales bacterium
GCTTCAACTTCTCTTCGAAGCGCACCATCACCTCGCGGAGCTCCCCGCTCACCACCAGGTCCGGCGCCCGGGCGTCTTCGCCCCCGCCCAGCGCTTCCGTCACCTCGACGTGCACCCCTGGCCGGCGCTGGCACGCGAGGTCGAGGATGCGGTTGCGCGCGGAGGTCATCACCCACCCCGGCAGCGAATCGGCGCGCAGCGGGTCCACCGAGTCGAGGTGTGCGTAGAGGTGCGTAAAGGCCTCCTGGACCGCGTCCTCCTGCTCGAAAGGGCTCTGGAAGTACTGCATCGCCATGCGCCTCACCCGCGGGAGAAACGCGCGCACGAGTGCCTCGAAGGCCGCCGCGTCACGTTGACGCAGGGCCCTGACGAACGTCGTGTCGAGCGAAAGCACCCACGCAAAGTACGGAAGCGCCGCGGGAAGCGGAGAATGAATTGTTTCGAGCTCGACCTGACGCCCTCCGAATCAGCGCAGCGCGACGACGGTGAGCCCCGCGAGCAGGGTCAGCCCGGAGATCAACGCCACCCGCTTACCCATCGCCGCCCCGCCCAGCACCAGGGCCAGCCCGGACTTGGCGACGGTGTTGGCGCAGGTCGCGAGCACCACCGTGTTGCGCGCTACGTGGAGCTCGACCTGGCTGCTCTTCACGAGGTTCGCCATCGACAGCGAGATGGCGTCGACGTCAGTCAGGCCAGCCAGGGCGCCGGTGACATAGGCTCCGCCCGCGCCGAAGGTGGTCTGGGCCCAGCGTGAGACGACCAGCACCACCACGAACAGCGCGCCGAACTTGAGGGCCGCGCCCAGCTCGAACGGGTTCTGCAAAACGACCGTGGTCGACGCGCTGCTCGACTTGCCCTCGCGCAGGTAGAGCAGCACCGTCCCGGCCAGCGCGACAACCGCCATCACCCCCAGGGGCAGGAGCACCGCCTGGAACAGGGAGTTCTCGACCGCCGCGAGCACCGCCAGCAGGCGAACGAACATCACCGTCGAGGCCACGAGCACCGAGAGGGCCGCCACCGGCGCCAGGGCCGGGGTCTGTCGCGCGCGCCCTGCCGCCGCCAGGGTCACCGCGGTGCTCGACACGATGCCGCCCAGGGCGCCGGTGAGCAGCATGCCGCGGCCCGAGCCGAGGAGCCGGATGGCGACGTAGCCCACGAAGCCTACCCCGGCGATCAGCGTCACCAGCACGCCGATGGTGAAGGGGTTGAGCACTCCGTAGGGGCCGTGGGCCTCGTTGGGCAGCACTGGCAGCGCCACCACCGCGACCAGCAGGAACTTGAGCGTGGCGAGCACGTCGTCGCGCGAGAGCCTGGAGGTGAACTGCCGCAGCTCGGTCTTCAGCGAGAGCAGCGCGGTGGAGAGCACGGCGATCGAGCCCACGATGA
>JBBRUE010001058.1:0-1384 GCA_038248085.1 Myxococcales bacterium
CGCGCAGCAGTTCCCGCTCGTCGGGGGCGCAGAACGCCGAGGCGTGGCCGGTCGCCGAGGCGCGGGCGGTGCGGCCGACGCGGTGCACGTAGTCTTCCGGCACGTGGGGCAGGTCGAAGTTCACCACGTGCCCGATGTCGGCCACGTCGATGCCGCGCGCAGCGATGTCGGTCGCGACGAGCACGCGGAACTTGCCCGACTTGAACCCGTCGAGCGCGTACTTGCGCTGCGCCTGGCTGCGGTCGGCGTGAATGCGCTCGACCTCGTGGCCGGCCTTCACCAGCGACTTGGTCAGCTTGTCGGCGCGGCGCTTGGTGCGCGTGAAGACCAGGGTGCTCTCTTCGCCCTTCGACAGCAGCGACAGCAGCAGGGCGGTCTTCTCGTTCTGCCCGACCTCGTAGACGCACTGGGTGGCGCGGGCGGCGGTGGTGCCGCTGCGGGCGACTTCCACGCGGACCGGGTCCTTGGAGTTCGAGCGGGCGAACTCGGCGACCTCACCGGCCATGGTCGCGGAGAACAGCAGCGTCTGCCGCTTCTTGGGCACCTTCGCCAGGATGCGCGTGAGCTGCGGCTTGAAGCCCATGTCGAGCATGCGGTCGGCCTCGTCGAGCACGAGGATCTCGACGCCCGCCATGTTGGCGGTGCCGTGGTTCATGTGATCGAGCAACCGGCCCGGCGTCGCGATGCAGATGCTCGCGTGCTTGAGGCCTTCGGTCTGGGGGCCCATGCCGACGCCGCCGATGAGCACCACCGACTTCACGCCGTGCACCGCGCCGAAGCGGGTGGAGTGCTCGGCGATCTGCAGCGCGAGCTCACGCGTGGGGGCGAGCACCAGCGCCTTGAGGCCCTTGGTGCCCTTGAGGCGCTCGACCATCGGCAGCACGAAGGCGGCCGTCTTGCCGGTGCCGGTCGCGGCACAGCCGATGACGTCGCGGCCCGCGAGCCCGGCGGGAATGGTCTGGGTCTGGATGGGCGTGGGTTTTTCGTAGCCCGCCTTCACCAGCGCACTGAGGCTGGCGGGAGAGAGTCCAAGCGAGGCGAATTCAGGCAGCGTCATGCGGCGCCCTTACAGGGAAAACACACGCGGGACCCGCTTTTCACCTCGCTGAACGCGCAGGGAATGAGCCGCGACTCAACCAATGTGGAGGCCGGCAGCGCCCCCGGAGCGCCACGAATCGGGCACGAAGCGCTCCCACCACCGAGGTGACGGGAGCTCATTCGCCGGATGCAGCAGGAACGAATGACCCAGGCGCCAGCGCGTGCCGGGGGCGAGGCCGGGGCTCGCGACGGGGGGCGCATTCTCGAGCGCGCGTGTGAGGCAGGGCAGCAGGCCCGCGGGGAGATCGGCGCGCGGCGCGGCGTCGACGAAGGCGAAGTGCGACCC
>JBBRUE010001059.1:0-1189 GCA_038248085.1 Myxococcales bacterium
GGCAGACGCGCTTCCCCGGCGGCGCCCTGGCGCAGGAGCGCGAGCTCTCGGCCCTCGAGAGCTGCGTGAAGCTCGAGCGCTGGGCCGAGGTGCAGCACCGCGCCGACGGCTTCCTCGCCGCCCACCCCGGCAGCGAGCGGGCCGACGAGGTGCGGGTGCTGCACGCCTCGGCGCTGGCCGCCCAGGGAGACTGGAAGGCCGCCTGCGCCGAGCTCGCTCCGCTGCCGGCAGAGCGGGGTGCTTCGCTTCGTGCGCAATGCCGATGAACGTTTTTATCCCCTCACTTCATTCATCACCTGACGTGAACGGAATTCGCGGACAGCAGCCGCTGTCGGCCACGAACGGGAGAACACGATGCGACTGATTCAGAGTGCGACGTTGATGGTGGTGGGCGCGATGGTGCTGGCGGCGTGTGGGCCGGAATGGGTCGGCTCGCGCTTCGTGAAGTCCCAGCCCGTGAAGGCCAGCGAGGGCGCGGTGTTCACCGTGAACGCCTCCGAGAGCCCCGAGCTGAACGGCACGCGCATGGAGATCCCCGCCGGCGCCCTGGCGGCCGACACCACGCTGACCGTCGAGCTCTCGCTGACCAGCATCCTCGGCGCCGAGCTGTCCGCGGGCCCCGCGGCGATCTTCGGCCCGGTCGGCACCACCTTCTCGGGCGAAGTGACGCTGGTGCTGCCCGTGCGCGACCTCGGCACCACCGATGACGTGGGCATCGTCGGCCAGGCGGCCGATGGCACCTCCTACGAGGTCGACCCCACGCACGTCGCGCTCAACGCCACGCGCACGCTGGCCACCTTCCACATCCGCCAGCTCGGCCACTACCAGGCGCGCCGCCGCACCGCGTGCTCGTCGAACGCCCAGTGTTCCACCGGCCTCTCGTGCGTGAACGGCCGCTGCCGCACCACCTCCGCGACCGGCGCCCCCGATGCTGGCCCCCGCACCTGCCCGATGACCTGCCCCACCGGCTCGGCGTGCGACCCCACCCAGCAGGTCTGCGTGCTGCAGCCCACCCAGTGCACCACCTCGATGGACTGCCCGGCCAACTTCGCGTGCCTCAACGGCGCCTGCCAGGTGCCCACCACGTCGACCTGCGGCATGAACACCTGCGCCTCGGGCCAGGCCTGCGTCAACGGCGGCTGCATCGTGGTGGCGAGCGACGGCGGCACCAGCAACCCTGGCGCCTGCA
>JBBRUE010001060.1:0-1020 GCA_038248085.1 Myxococcales bacterium
CTCGCGAAGGACCCCGCGGCGATCATCATCTCGGGTGGGCCCTCATCGGTCTACGAGGACGGCGCCCCCCAGGTCGACGCCGCGATCTACGAAACCGGCGTCCCCGTTTTCGGTATTTGCTACGGCTTCCAGCTCATGGCCAAGGCGCTTGGCGGCACCGTCGCCAAGACCGGCCTGCGTGAATACGGCCGCACCACGGCGACAATCGCCGATGCGGGAGCAACCTTGGCTGGCAGCCCCGCCGAGCAGACAGTCTGGATGAGCCACGGCGACTCGGTTCACGAGGCTCCCGCGGGGTTCACTGTCCTTGCCGCCACGGAGGGTGCGCCCGTCGCGGCCTTCGAGAACACTGGCCGCAGGATGGCGGGCGTGCAATGGCACCCCGAGGTTAAGCACTCTCCGCTTGGCCAGGCAGCGCTCGAGAACTTTCTCTACTCCGTCGCGGGCCTCACGCCCGACTGGACCAGCGCGAGCGTCATCGACGAGCAGGTGGCGCTCATCCGCGCCCAGGTGGGCACGGCCCAAGTGATTTGCGGACTGTCGGGCGGAGTCGATTCCGCCGTCGCCGCGGCGATCGTGCAGAAGGCCGTGGGCGATCAGCTCACGTGCGTCTTCGTCGACCACGGACTGCTCCGTGCGGGCGAGGCCGAGCAGGTCGAGCGCGACTTCGTCGCTGCCACCGGCGTGCGCCTCGTCGTCGCCGACGAGAGGGACCGCTTCCTCGACGCGCTCGCGGACGTGACTGACCCCGAGACCAAGCGCAAGATCATCGGCCGCGAGTTTATTCGCGCGTTCGAGGCAGAAGCGCGCAAGCTGGTGCACGACGCGGGTCTTGGCGAAGAGGTGAAGTTCCTGGTTCAGGGCACCCTGTACCCCGACGTCGTCGAATCGGGTGGCGGCGAGGGTGCCGCAAACATCAAGAGCCACCACAACGTCGGCGGTCTTCCGGACGACCTGAAGTTCGACCTCGTCGAGCCGTTGCGGGCGCTGTTCAAGGACGAGGTGCGCGCGGTAGGCCTC